>CAZAIS010000001.1:0-28131 GCA_964485255.1 uncultured Acidimicrobiales bacterium
GGTGTCTTCTTCGCCTTGATCTTCTCGGGGGGGAGGAGGTTGATCTTGGTCATATCACTCCTCCGTTTCCCTCAGGCCGAGACCCACGCAGCAGGCGATAGAGGGCTCGAGCTCCGCAAGCTCCTCCGGCGCGAACGAGAGCTTGCCGAGCTGTACGTTCTGGAGCGGGTGCCCGATCTCTATGGGTAGCCTCAGGCCCCGGTTGAGCTCGAGCGGAAGGTTTATCATCTTCGACCCGCTCCCGGAGAGTACGACCTTGTTGAGGTCCCGCTCCTGGGTCTGCGAGATATAGTACTCGAGGGAGCGCCTGATCTCTCCCACGAAAGCCTGTATCTCTTTCTGCAGGAGGCTGTTCGCTTCCGGGTCCGTGCTGCGGCCCCGCTTGATCTCCTCGGCCTCGATGGGGGTCAGCTTGAGCTGATCGCACAGGAGCTTTGTGAAGTAGTCGCCGCCCCGCATCAGCATTCTTACGAAGCGCGGCGTGCCTTCCTTTACCACGCATACATTACAGATGCCGGCGCCGATGTTCACCAGGCAGAGGCTCCCCGGCGACTCGGCCTCCTCCTCGAGAAACTGGTATTCCTTCTTGATCAGGGACCTTACCATGGAAAACGCCTTGAGCTCGATGGACTCGGGCGTTAGCCCGGCCCCCAGGCAGGCGTCCATGAAAGCCGTTATCATCTCCCTGTGCGCCGCCGCGAGGAGGATGGTCTGCATGCGCTCTTCCTCGCCGGTCATGTACTCGTCCACGACCTCGTAATCCACGATGGCGTCGTCAATCGGTATTGGAATGAACTCCTGGACCTGGTACTTGACGGCGCTCTTGAGCTCTTCCTCGGGCATATACGGCAGGTCCATCGGCCGCACGATGACCTTCTGGTTGGCTATCCCGAGTATGACCTTACGCCTGCTGATGCGGTTCGTCTTCCAGAGATCCTTGAGGTAAGTGGAGACGATTTCGGCGTTGTCGATCTCTCCGTCGCGGACGGCGCCCTCGGGGAGCATGATTATCGCGAGGTTGGTGAGGATCGGCTCCTTGCGCGAGATATTAATCTCCGCCACCTTTATGGATCCGGTGCTGATGTCCAGACCTATCGACACTCCGCCCTTAGCCAATCAATTCACCTCTAGGAGAGATCCGGCCGTAACTCCAACTCGCCCTTCGGGCGGATGGACCGCCCGCCGTCAGTCTATTCAGAGCCCCTGTTCAGATAATTATCTACGTCGCTTTCCTTGATCCTGTAGTTTTTACCAACGCGAATGGCCGGTATCTGCTTCCCCTTTACAAGCCGGTAGACCGTCATGTTGGAAACCCGCAGGATCTTTGCTACCTCGTTGACTGTAAGGAGCTTGTTGCTCACTTCAGTTCACTTCCGTTCTGTTGGATCACCACGTTCAATCTTATTCACTGATTGAGACAAGTCCATTCTATCTTAACTTGAGAATCAAATTATGAACCATGATAAACAATACTGTCAATACTCCCTCTCGTCAACTTAAGCCACAACCTTTAGCAATATTTCTCAAAACTTAAAATTAACATCAGAATTCACAGGCAGGCAGGCAAACGCAAACTCTACGGAAAAAGCTGAACCCTGCGATTCAAGCTGAATAGCAAAGGCTCACTCTTACCTTAAGAGTTTTAAATACAGGTCCGAGAGTTGCTGACCCCATATCAAGGCAATGACGGCACCTGCCGCGAGGAACGGCGCAAAAGGTATCCGGTCCCGGCGGCCGGACCTCTTCAGCAGGACAAGCGGGATTGACGTCAGCGCACCGAGCAGGAATCCGATTACCAACTGGACAATGATCAGGTACCAGTGAAAATAGCCGAGCGCGAGTCCGCAGAAGGCTATGAGCTTGACGTCCCCCATGCCGATGCCCGTTGGGATCTCGATTACTTCCTCGTCGTCCTCGTGACCGCCCTTCTCAGCCGCGGAGTCCTGGCGGGCTTCGTCTTCGAGGAGCCGGCTCTCACCCTCGCTACGGGGTGCTCTCCTCATGAAAAGAAACCCATACAGCAATCCAATCCCCAGCAGAAACAGGCCACCGGCGGTTCCGGCGGCCACCGCAATCCCTATGCGTCCGGGCTGGCCACGGTACAACCCGAGGGCGGTCACCAGCAGGAGCATCGCGACGAGCCCGGGGTACATAACCCTGTTGGGGACGATGCCGAACGTAAGGTCGACGGCTGAGGCAACCAGTAGAATGCATACCAGGAGCAGCCCAATGAACAACTCGGGGGTAAAGACCTGTCCCGGCGGCAGCCCCAGGTCGGCCGGGACCGTCGCGCGGCTCCACCAGTATACGAGCACAAAGAGCCCGGCGGTAACCGCCTCGACAAGGGGGTACATGAGAGAAATCCGCTCGCCGCAACGGCGGCATCGCGCCCGCAGTATGCAGTAACTCAGGATCGGGATGTTGTCATACCAGCGTATCACCACCCCGCAGTGCGGGCATACCGAACGTTCTCCGAGAGATAGGTCGCGCGGGAGCCTGTAGATTATGACGTTGAAAAAGCTGCCGAAAATCAGGCCGAAACCGGCGGCGGCGAAGTAGTATAACCACGTCATCTTCAGTAGGTACCCCCTGCATTCCGCCGGCATGCCCAACCGGAAGCGTCCCGCGGCGCGGTCCGGCTGGGACCATTGCTGGGATTCCTCCCGGTAGGACAACCGGTGACTCGAGCGACAACCGGCAAGAGCCCCGCGGCCCGTGGGACCCCGGCGGCCGCCCGGGCAATGCCGGCGGTCAACCGCCCCGATCGCGTCGCTTCACCGCCTCGTAGAGCTTCCCGCCGTCATACAGAAGCATTCCGCCCACGCGTTCGGGCTTGTCCAACTTCGAGATGTCTGACGCGAGCGCTGAATCCCGGCCGATCAATAGAACGTCCGGCCTCGTCCGGGCAACGTGTCCGAGGACGTCATCGGCGCCCACATCATCTGACAATAGTAGCACACGCTTCCCTTCACCTTCCCATGCGGCGTGTCCCTTGGGCAGCAGGGACATCTGGCCGGAGCGGTAGCAGTCCAGGTAGAACATCAATTCAGGGCTGTTATCCTTGTCCTGCAGCATGACGGTCGCGAGTGCCCCCTCGTGAGCGTTGATGTACCCGGCGACCGCCTTCGAGTTCAGCGCGCCTGTATAGAGCGCCTCGGAGCGCATGTAGGACTCGAACCCGAAGGGGACCTGCAGCGCCGCTGTCGCCGCGACGAGGACGGCGGCGGCGGCTACAGGGACGAGCCTTCCGGCCCTGGCTGACGCCAGCCCCGATATCAGTGCCGCGAACCCCCATCCGCCGATGAGGGCGAACGCGGGCAGCGAACCGTAGATCATCCAGGGTGGCTTACCGTGGGACAGCGAGAGGACCAGGTAGACGACCACGATCCATACCATGAGAAACAGCAGCATGGCCAACCCGGAGTAACCGGTCGGGCCCTCTTCCCTGACCCTCGTCCCGGCTGGACGCCACGCCAGAGCGACGGCCGCGGCGAGGACGGCCAGCAGGACGCCCCAGCCAACGTCCGCCGGAATCCTCGCCAGGTAGAAATAGAAAGGCTCGTGCCAGACCTGCGCCGAGACGTGCGTGCCCAGAAAAAACTGCAGGAACTGCCCCTTGGTCCTGGACAACAACAGGAACCACCAGGCGCAAAGAGGAACCGCCACCAGGAAGCTTGCGCCAAGGCCTTTGATCCGGTCGGTCCTCCGGGTGATAAGCACGAAGATCAGCACCGATACCGGCAGGAAAACCGCTATCTCCTTGGTCAGAAACGCGAGCCCGAGGAACAACCCCGCCCACAGGTAGCGTTTCCGGAAGAAGAAGAAAAGGAAAAGCATTCCCAGCGCCAGGGTCATCGACTCCTGCTTTATCCAGGTGTCGTATACGCGGGCCGCCGGCATCAACGCGAAAAGCATGGCTCCGGTGAGGCCGGCCCATTTGCCGAGCCAGTCCCGCCCGCACATGAATATCATCACGATGAGCAGGAGCGCGAAGACAATCGATACTATCTCGAGGAATATCGAAAGCCCCACCCGGCCGGAACCCGTGACTCTCGCAAACAACATGCCGAGCCCGGTGTAAGCGGGAGGGTGCCTGAAGATATTCGGGTAGAACGTGCTCACGTCATCATGATGGCCGCTTACGGCGTCCTCTATCGAGTTGACGTTCCAGGCCTCGTCCCAGGAAAGAACGTGTCCGACGTTCGGCAACCGGAGGCCGAGCGCCAGGACGAGAACCAGCGCGAGCAACAGAGGAACCGCTTTGTCTTTCCGCAATACACCGGTCTTCAACTCTTCGTAACCCCTGGATCAAGGCGAACAGTCACTCAATCATATTGAATCACTACGCAATAGGACATCCCACCCGCCGAAACCGCATTCGCGAGCGGGATCGAAAACCGGCCGGGGGGCCTGGAGCAGGCTCCGGGCACCCGTCAGCCCGGCCGGGCCGCCAGCGAAGCCCGCTTCCGCTGTCATATAATTGCCGCATGTCGAGCAATACTGTCCAATACGCAAACCCGCCACTCGAACGCGAGAGCAGGGACGGCAGGCCTGCCTGGTACAGCCAGGAACTCCCGGTTCTCGCGTTGATCTTCGCCTCGAGCCTCACTCTCCACGTGATGACCGCGGCAAGAACCGTGACGTTCTCCGACTCCGGCGATTTCCTGATGGCGATATCAACGGTGGGAAACTGCCACGGGCCTGGTTACCCCCTCTACCTGATGAGCGCGAAGATTTTCTCCTGGATATTCCCGGTCGGCTCCCTGGCGTTCAGGGTGAGCGTGTTCTCCGGGTTGTTCGCTTCGCTTGCCGCCTGCCTCACGTACTGGATCGTGCTTCGCATGACCAGGAGCCGGGTCGGCGGTGTCGCCGCCGCCCTCGCCCTGTCGTTCTCCTACACCTTCTGGTACGAAACCGTCATCCCGGAAACCTACGGACTCAACACGTTCTTCCTGTCCCTGCTCCTCGTCCTCATGCTCCGGTGGGAGAGGCTGCTCAAGGAAGGCCGGCGCGGGAGCGCGCGCAACACGCTGTCCGCCTTCGCGTTCGTCTTCGGCCTGTCGATGACAAACCATTTCAGCATACTATTCTCGATCCCGGCGTTTCTCTTCTTCGCGCTGGACACCAACTCGAGAGAAGTCTTCAACGTCCGCAACCTGGTCAGGATGGCCGCGTTTTTCGCGATAGGGCTGCTTCCGTACGTCTACGAGCCGGCCGCCGCGTTCCGGGGGCCGGCGTACAACTACGGGGACCCCTCAACGCTCGCACGATGGTTCGATCACGTGACGCTGAACTATCAACGCGGCGGTCTTTTCACATACCCGCTGAGGTTCCTGCCGGCCAGGTTCTGGCGCTATTTCGGCACGCTCACCACCGAGTTCCCGTACTTCTTCTGGCTGGCGGCGGTGGGCCTGGTCGCCTCCTTCCTCAAGAAGAACAAGAAATACGCGCTGTTCGTCAGTCTCCTGTTCGTTTTCACCACCATCACGGTCATGTGTTACGACCAGCTCGAATCCGTGCTCAGGGCGCACTTCTACGGGCCCAGCTACTTCGTGGTCACCCTGTGGATCGGTTTCGGCGCCGCCTGGATCGCCAACCTCGTGAAGCGCTGGTCCAGAGGCCGGGACAGAATTCTGTCAGCAGGTGCCCTGGGAATCACCGGCGCCGTTCTTGTCTTACTGTGCTGCTCTTCGATTCCCGAGCACTACAACAAGGTCGACAAGAGCAACTACCGCTACGCGCGCGACATGGCGCTGAAGATGCTGTCGAAAGCCGACCGGGAAGGCGTGATCCTGACAGATTCGGACAACGTGATCTTTCCACTCAAGTACATGCAGTACGTCGAGGGAGTGAGCCCCGCGGCGGACGTCGTAAACCCCAAGTCGCTGGGCGTGCCGGGCTGGACCGCCACCGATCTCAACCGAGCCGTTCTGCCACCCGGTGAAGAGCTCAAGCCCGCAGAAGGCGATTACGCGAGGGTGACAAAGCAGAAGTACCATAGCGTCCCCGTGTTCTCGAGCGGCCTGACCTTCTCGTTCTTCGGATGGAGCCAGGAATGGGAAGGCCTGCTGCTGCGCATCTACCCACCGGGAGCGCAACGCAAAGCCGCCAGCCCCGTGGTCCTCGCGCAGGGGGGCGAACCGCTGGCCGACCTGGACAGCGACGCCCGCGAGGCAATAGTCCTGTCCGACCTGATGGCTGTATACAACAAGATACACTCCGGCGAAACGGAAGAGGCCGCGCGCCTCTGCGAAAAGGTCACGCAATACGCCGGCAGAGATCTGTACGTCCCGACGTTGTACGGTTGCGAGACCATATCGAATACGTACGACGTATGGGGGCAGCTCCTCAGCCAGCAAGGCAAGTACAAGAAGGTGGTCAGGGAGTTGCCCAAGGCCCGCCTGTTCAACCCGGACTTCGTGTCCCTGTCGCTCGCCGAGGCCTACATGAGAACCGGAAACGACTCGACGGCGGAGGATGAACTCTCCAAGTTTCTCGTGATACACCCGAACAGCGCGGCGGCTTACGAAAAGTTGGGCGAGCTGCAGCTCGTGAGGGGCGATTTCAAGGACGCGGCGTCCTCACTCCGCGAGGCCGTGCGTCTCGACCCCGGCGTGGCGAAATCCCACTATCAACTCGGCACTGCCTTGCTGCACTTGAACGACAAGAACGGAGCGGTCGAGCAGTTCAACGAAGCGATCGCCAGAGGCTCCGGCACTGAATGGGAACAACTGGCCCGTAGCGCCCTCGCGCCTCTCCTCGAGAAGGAATAGCCCAAAGCGCCCGCCTTCTCAACGGACCAGCTCGATATCGAGGTCGCCGATGAGCACACCCGCCTGAACCTCTGTCGCCCCGGGGATCTCGGGGACCGGCGAGGGCTCGGATTTCGACCGGATAGTCATCAGGTTGCTGCCGGGGTTGAGCTTGACCGAGCTGATCTTGAACTCCGTTCTCCATACCGGCAATATATTTCTACCCGTTGCCGCGCCACCAGCCACGAACTCGATGGTTCCCTCTTTCTCTGTCGCGGAGGCCTCGATCGTGACGTCGGCGACAACGCTCGTCTGAAGCTCCGATCTTATGTCCACGACCATCTCCTCCATCCCGGGGTGCCATGCCTTGCCGTCGGCCGAGACGACCGCCTGCGAGCTGCCGGTCATGAAAAGGGGGTAGACTCTCGCCGGCTCGGCAACGACCTCGTAAATGACACAGTCCTCGAACTCGCTGACTTTCCTGAACCCATCGGGCACCCTGGAGTCCTCGAAGGAAACCGGGTCAACGTAATTGACGTGATTGCCTTCCAGGTAAAGGCTCGGTATGGCCAGGACGTACTTCACCCCCAACCTCTTCAGGATGCCAGGCGTTGACTCCTCGTAAAGGCTCAAGGCCGTCTGCCTGATATTGTCAGCCTCTGATTCCGGCTCGCCGTTGTTGACGAGTGGCTTCCGGTGGTGACGTTGATCCAGGAGATAGCGGTAGTTGCCGAAGTCGTCGGCGTAGAAGAACGGGTATACTGCGGCGATTGAACCTTCCTTCGCGTTCCTCAGCCAACGGTAATAGTCCTTAACCGACCCCGTGTCGAGCGAATAGAACGGCGGCACTATCGAGTACTCCACCACGATCACGAGGCAGGTCACCGCCACGACGAACAGCCGTGCGCGCTTCCCGCCCGATTTGCGTAGCAGCGCCGCCGCCCCGTAGGACGCGACGACCGCGACGCAGAACATCACCCCTATGCCGAACCTCGCGTAAGCGCGCACCTCGGGCACCACGAAGTGCAGCAGGTAGCTGGGCATGTACAACTTGAGCCCCAGGACGCCAAACGTCGGCGGCATCGAAAACAGGAAGCAGACAGCCGCGGTGAACCCCAGAGAGCACGCCACCCTGAAATCGCCGGACCACCCGGCACGTTCCCGCGCCGGTCCGTCTCCACCGTCGTCGACGCACCCCGACCCTCCCTCCGGGCATCGGATCCGGCGGTTCCGCGCGAGTGTGTACGTACCGAATGCCGCGAGGCCGAGGGGGACGTAGCCCAGGAAAAGGCTGCTCTCCGACAGGAACCCACCGTGCAGGTGCGACAGAATATATCCCCTTGAGATCCACCCGAAAGCAGCGGCGTCGGCGTGAGGGAGGATATAGTCCCACGGCCGCGCCGAGTAGAGATACAGTGCCTGCAACCCGCCCGCCGAACCCCTTCGCGCGAAATAGAAGACGGCTAACCCGATAATACCCGCGGCAATCAACCCCACCGCCACGAGATTGCCGGCGGCGCGGAGCTTGCTCCAGGGTTTCCCGGTAAGCCACATCACCAGCAGGAACGCGACGGCCATTACCCCACAGATCAGGCCGTAGTGGAAGTTGAACAACGCAGTAAGCGTGAAAGCCCCGACGCAGCACAGCGCCGGCACGAGGCCCTTCTCGCGCCACCACCTTATCAGGAAATAGAAGAAGAGCGGTATCCATCCTACGGTGAGCAACCCGATATGCTCCTTGCCCTGCAGGAGCATGTACGGGCATATGCCGAACGCGATGCCGGCGACGGCTGCCGCCCCCCTGCTCTTCGTAAGATATTTGGCCAGGACGAACATGCATACGGCGGCAAACAAATACGACCCGATAAGGAAGACGTTGTAGGCGACGGTTTCGCCGGTAAGCCTGGTCAGCAGCTTCAGTGTGAGAACAGACAGCGGGTCCCTCGATAGAACATTCATGTTCCTGCCAAACGGCACGGCGACCATGGAAACCGGGTTGACCGCGAGGCCCCTGGCCGAAGCGTACCTGGTCCACCAGAGCCACCAAATCATCCCCATGGAATCCCCACGCTGCGCGTAGGTACGCGACGTGAGCGTTATCGCGGGATACGTCATGAACGCCACGATAGCGGCGTACAAGGAAAAGACCGCCGCACCCCGGCTCAATATAACCCCGCGCAACCGTCGAGGTCTATCTGGCTTCAGCTCATTCACTAAAAGGATCTTCCCACCCCGCCGTTCAACGCTGACGCGGGATGAGGCCCCGCTGAAATCCAAGCATCGAAGGATTCACCTCATCTGTCGGCTTTGCGGCCGAGCACGCAGAGGCTCACAAAACCGCTTACGGCCGCTCGGCGGACGTAAGACCTGCGGTAGCTCTCCGAGCCGGGCATCGGCCTGTGCGCAAGATATTTCCACAAATAGAGAGCCATGTAGTCCGCCACCACCAACCAGCCCCCGCATACCCGTGCTTCCGTGACAACGAAGCCCGCTTCCTCCATCATCGCGCTCACGTCGCGCAAACGGTAGTGCCTGTGTCCCGCGATCAGCCACGCCGGGTCCATGATGCAGGAGCGGACGTTCTTGCTCGGCGTTCCCAAGGCCAGGCAGCCTCCAGGTCTCGTGACCCTCGAAATCTCCCTCAGGGCGCGCGCCTCCGAGTCGACGGGCAGGTGCTCGAGCACGTCGAAAAACGTCACCACGTCGAATATCGCCTCCTCGAAAGGAAGGTCGAGGACGGAGCCTTCGACGAAGGATGCCCGGGGTACTTTCCCGCGAGCGACCTCCAGGGCCCGCGGTTCTATGTCCAACCCCGTTACGCTGCGCGCGCGCGAAGCTGCCAGGGAAGCGAAGTCGCCGGTCCAGCACCCGACATCCAGCAAGTCGGCAGAGTTCACCACGTCGCCCACGAAGGCGGCCTTGGCCTCCTGCCGGTAGGCCTCTTTGCCGCCATCGGCGATCTCGTCGAATCTCATCTTCTTCGGTTCACGCGTTTTCATCAGCCGACCCCCGGGTGCCCTTTTTGAAAAACGAGGGCCATGTGGTGCGCGTACTTCTTCAAGGGACTCCTCAACAGCAGCCGATCGAGCGACGTCAACAGCGGAGACAGGAGATTGTAGAAACGCATTCCCTTAGGTGGGAACGAAGGGACCATGTCGGTGACTCCTTCACGCACGAGCGCGAGGCCGTGTCTCGCTGCGTCCTTTTCGACCTGCCGCTCCGACAAGACCAGCTCGTGGACGGGAAGGCCCAGCCTCGCCGCCAGTCTCTCCAGGTAAGCCCCCTGTCTGGGAGTCCTGAAGACAAAGAACCAGCCGCCGTCCCGCGTTACGCGTGATATCTCCGCGAGGAGCTCGCCCAGCCAATCCGGGTTCACGTGCTCGATGACCGCGTGCGCCACCACCGCATCGAACGCGCCGTCGCCGAACGGCAGGCTCCTGCCGTCGAAGCCGGTCAGGCTTATCCCGAACACCTTTCGTATCTCTTCCCAGCTCTCCGTCAGCAAGGTCGGGCGCTCCCTCTCCGCGCCGCAAGACCCCCACTCCGCCCCGTACGCCCGCTCCCTCCCGCAACCGCCGCCCGCGTCGATGTCCACGCCGCGCACATCGTGGCCATACCCCTTGAGCAATACCGCCATCAGGCCCATGCCGCATCCGACGTCGAGCACCCGGGCCGCGCCGGGCAGCCTGGCATCGGCAATCCGCGCGCACTCCCACATCCCGTTCACGTATACGTCGGACCGCCAGTCCATCCAGGCGTCCCCCAGGTCCAGTCCCTCCATGGTCCTGCGATACTCCCGTATGAGTTCCGAATAAGCGGTCTTGTCCATCTCCAGCCTCGCTCTCGCGCGGCTCCGTCGAAAGGCGAACCGCTCCCTACCGGCACCGTAGCACCGGACGTCGCCTGACCTGTTGAAAACCGCGGTCATTAAACTGTTAGCCGCGAGTCGCGCTCGAACCTTGCGCGGCCCTGCCCCCGCGGCGCAACCGCGACCCGCGGCCGCGGGTGAACGGCGTGGACGGCTTCCTGTATCATATGGCAAGAGCCACCTGCGCTACCGGCTTGGAGTGGAACATTCGAATACAACTGATAAACCCCACGGTCACGATCTCGAAGGCCGATTACTACCAGGGCATAAGCTTCATGCCTCCGCTGGGCCTGGCGTACCTAGCGTCCGTCCTGTGCGAGGCCGGTCACGAGGTTTCTATCATCGACCGGTTAGGGGCACACCCGATGCCCGTGGAGCGAACGGGCGACCTCTTGAGGTGTGGGATAGACGAGAGCACGGTGCTTGAGCGAATGGAGAGCTTCGCCCCCGAGCTCATAGGCATTACCTGCCCGTACACGGCAAACGCGCGCGACGCTGTCGATACGGCAAGACTTGTGAAAAGAGCGTCGCCCGGGATTCCCGTCCTTATGGGAGGGGCGCACGCTTCCGTGTGCCCGGAGGAGCTGCTCGCTGAAGAAAGCGTGGATTATGTCATCGCTGGAGAAGGCGAGGACGTAACGAAGTCCCTGGTCGCCGCCCTCGAATCGGGGGCCGAAACGTCCGCCATCGACGGACTGATGCGCATGAATGCCGACGGCGTTATATCGGGCAGCCCCGCCCACGAGCGGATCAAGGATCTGGATTCGATCCCGTTTCCCCGCAGGGACCTGCTACCCATGGAGCAGTACTTCAAGGCCCAGCAATCAGGACTCGAGAGAATAAACAACATCAGGTGGCCCAAGACTACGATGATCACATCGCGCGGATGCCCCGAGAACTGCGTGTTCTGCGCGATAAGATGCACGTGGGGCAGAAAATGGAAGGGCCGCTCTCCCGGGAACGTCGTAAACGAGATAGAGGGTCTCGTCAGGGATTTCGGCGTGAGGGAGATAGACTTCCTCGATGACAGCCTCTCTGTTTCCAGGAGCCGGCTCGAGGCGATATGCAACCTCATTATCGAGCGCGAGATAGACATCAAGTGGACTACGCCGAACGGGATCGCGATATGGTCGCTGGACGAGGATCTGCTGAAGCTGATGAAAAGGTCCGGCTGCTACCGCCTGACTTTCGGCCTGGAGTCAGGGGACAGCGACACCATTGACTTCATCCGGAAGCGCTACACTCGCGATTACGCTCAAAAGCTCATCGGATACGCGAACCGGATCGGTCTGTGGACCATCGGCACATTCATACTCGGTTTTCCCTACGAGACGAGAGCGCAGATGGAACACACGATCCGCTTCGCGATCGATTCCGGCCTGGACCTCGCGGTGTTCTACTGCGCGGCCGCATTCCCCGGAACGGACCTTTACAAAGTGTGCGCGAGCGAGGGAATAGAGGTACCGAGGTCGGCTTCCCTGATGCTCAGCGCAATCGACTCGACCACCATGACCGCCGAGCAAATAGCCCGCGTACGCGAGGACGCCAACGGCAGGTTCGCCCGGAACCTGAGGCGACGGCCCTGGAAAGTCCTGGAGAAGATCAAGAACGTCGAGGACTGCCGGTACGCCGCCCGCGTCAGCCGCTACGCCCTCCGCCTCTCGCGGAGGTCCGCCGCCACGCGCAGCACGACCGCGTTCCTGTATTCCGGCGATGGGGGACGGCGGGGACGCCGTTCTCGACAGCAGCGTCGGAGGGGTTGAGGAAACCGGCCACGCGATCGGGGATGGAAGGAGCGCGCCGGGAGCGGCGCGTCACCTGCGGGCCTTTACCGCTATGAACGCCGAGTGTCGGGGGTCCAGTTCACTCAACAGCTCCGCTATCCGGCCGCCGAGGGGAAAATAACCGTAACCCTTCAGAACTTCGACCTTGAAACCGTGGGCCTCGAGCAGGTCCACCAGGCCCCTGGGCGCGAAGATCCGCCTGTGCTGTAGCGGCAGGGCATTGCCGGCCTCCCCCCGGTGCAGTGCAAGGGGGTTGCCGAGCCCCGCGACCTTGCCGCTGATATTGCCGAGCGAGAACGGCTGCCAGCCCATCGCTATCGCCGCCACGTTGTACCAGGCCGATATGTTCTCGGTGGATATCGCGAAAACTCCCCCGGGCTTCAGCAACCTGTACGCCTCGGCCACGAGATTGTCCGTATCATACAGGTGCTCTATGACCTGGTTCGCGATCGCGCAGTCGGCCCTTCCTTCCGGCAGGTCGATCGGCCGGTTCAGATCGGAGACGGTCACCTTCACCCCGATGGCGCCGGCGGCGTTCGCGGCCTCCTGTTCGATCTCTATGCCGATTGCCTCAGCCGCGTGAATCGCGCCCGCCACCCGCATGGTGTAGACGCCGTCGGCGCAGCCGAAATCCAGCAGCGTCCCGGCGCCGCTCCCCGCCAGGAACTCGATGAGCCCCAGGCGGTTGCGGTCCTGCGCTTCGATCCAGGTCCTGTGCATGTACTCCCGCAACCCTTCTCTCACGGCAAGTCCTCCATTCCGCCGCGCCGCACTTCACTGACTCCAGTTATCCCGCTCCTGCTCGCGCGGCCTGATTCGGGCTTCCACCACTCCCCAGGCGTACACAACCAGCGTAACAAGGCACGCCGGAACGTGCAGAATCCATGCTATGTCCGGCCTCCTTGTGTATCCTCTGACCGCCTGCGCGACGAGAGGGACCACCAGGAGGCAGTACGCGATGAACTTCAGGATGCCGCGGGTGCGCCCGCGGTTCGGGGCGCTCTCCCTCATTCCGCGCGCGCTGTAGTAGCTGAAATCCCGCACCCTCCTGAGTTGCTTTCGCCCGAAGACGCGCAAGCCCGTCCCGTAGAGGTGCACTATCCCGGTCTTCACCTTCGCGAAGCGGTCGTAACCCAACGCCACCAGCCCGCTGACTACATCGACGTCGAAGAGATACTCCCCTACGTCCAGAAGCTCGAGGAGTCCCCGCCGGACCATGAAACCGTTCGCGCCCATCGTTGGAATACGGCCTGTCTGGAGCTTGACCTCCAGGTAATCGCCCCGGTCGCGCTCGTCCACCTTCAGCCCCGTCCACTTCCCCGAAAGCGCGCTCACGCGGTCGTAGCTGCCCATGAAGTAGACCAGAGGGTCGTTCATTCCCAGCAACGCGCAATACCTCGTCAGCATGGGATCGTCCCGCCGGTACGTATACTCCAGCGGCTCCGACGCGGCGATCCCGGGGTCCGCGAAAGGCGCCGTCATGCGTCTCATCCACGATCCGTCGGGCAGGATGTTGTCGCTGTCGATCAGGGCTACGACGTCCCGGGTGGCGGCTTTCAGCCCTGCCGCTTTTCCCGCCTCGCCGGTCTTCTTTTCGTTTTCGACGACCAGGCAGCCGTACTCTTCGGCGATCCGCAACGTCCCGTCCGTCGAGCCCCCATCCGCCACTATTATCTCGAGCGGCCCGTCGAATTCCTGCAGCCTGATGCTCTCCAGGCACGAGGATAGAACGCTCTGCGCGTTGAGAGTCGGGATTATTACGCTCACCCCGACGGGTTCAACGCCCCGGGACGAGTCTCGCTTTTTCTCCACCTCACCCGTCATTGCTACCGCTCCACAATCTCGACGTTGTCTATCTGCAGCAACGCGTTTCTCATCGCGAATATCGCGAGCTCGTTGTTGCTCAACCGTGTAGCGGGGCCGCTCTTGGTGATATTCAGCTCCAGCCCGCCGGACGGCACCCTGAGGTTGCCGATCTCCACCATGGCCTCCTGGCCTTGATCCATGAGGCCGGTTGCCAGCTCTTCCCCGCTTTTCGCGCTTATCGTGACCTTGCCCCTGGAGTATGGATTCCTCAACGGTACCTTCAGTGTAATCACTCGGTCTTCACCCGTGTAATTCTCAAGCCTGATCGTTCCCAGGCCGTCGAGCACGCGCATGGTTTCTCCTTCCCTGGCCATTATCGGCACGGATATGTTCCCAAGGTACAGGGGCAGGATGTCGGCCGGTCTTCCCTTGACCTCGTAGATGCGCGCCTGTCCGAACGGACCGTCCTCGTTGAACCTGGCGACTTCCCGGAAGCCCTCCGGAAGCCGTGACGGGTCCAGCGGCCAGCCCGCGTTCTCCTCGATCTCTCCGACGAAAACCACCGCGTGGGTCATGCCTAGCCTCTTGAGGTACGAGGGCGTCGCCGGGTCGTAAGGGTTGTAGACTGTTCGACGGGCAGCCTCACCATCGGAGTTCGCGGTCGCTCCGTTGAGCATCGGCTTCTTGAAGACCCGCTGGTAGAACAAGAGCTGGCTGGCTAAAAACGGACCGTTCTCGTGGATCGGGTAGAACACGAGCACGGGGTCCCCCTTCATCTTATCTACCGCGGAGAAGACGCCAGGCGTATCGCTGAAGTCGAAATTCTTGAAAGGCGGAACGGGCACCATCTCTACCAGCAGAAGCGCGACGAAAAGGGTGACAACGATTATCGAGCGGGGGCGGAAGCGGTGCGCGAGGAGGACCAGGCCGGCAGCCGCGATCACGATCAAGCAGAGCCCTACGACGACCGACCACCTGTTGTACCAGCGAAACCAGGGCGCGATCAGCGTCATGATCCTGGACGGGAGCGGGATTTCGGCCGACCCGATGGAAAAGCCCGGCTTGAGCGAAAATACGAAAGCCGAAAGGCCCGCCGCCGCGAAACCCCACATGGCCGGCGCGGCGCCGCCGCCTCCATGAGGGGCCCGGTGTTCATCCCGCGCCTCGCGAAGCTTTCTTTTCCTGCTCCGCCATTTAGAGAGAGTCAGTACCAGGCAGATGGTGGCGAGCAGGAAAACCGTCCAACCGATGTATACCGAATCGACGTAAAGAGCCTGGGTCACCTTGTGAAGCCTCCTCTGCAGCGGAGCCAGCAGAGAGTTCTTGAAGTTCGGCCTCAGGTATTGTGCCGGAGACGCGGACGCGCCGTACAAGTATTCGTCTATGCGAAGTTCGGCCGGCGTGGGGCTGGTAGGCCACCTGCCGGGAGGATTGTAGTCACTCGCGTACAGGACGAAGAACGGCAGTACCGCGATCACGAAGACGAGCAGGGCGCAAAGAGACAGCAGGGCGGTCCTCCTGTTCACCGAAAGGTGATCCCGGATCGAACGGCGCAGGCCGCCCCCCGAAGCGTCCCTCACCACGAGGTAGACCCATCGACCGATCAGGAAGGCCGGTGTGAACACTCCCATGAAAAGCCCGAAATGCAGTGAGGTGTTGGCCACCAGTATCGCGCTCAGGGAGACGCCTAACGCCGTCTTCCATCCGGGCTTCTCGATGAAAAGGATCAGGCAGAGGATGTAGAGAGGCATCCACTGCGTTGCGGCCAGCCCCGAGCCTATAAACATAGAATAGTTGACGTGGAACGCGGACAGCATGAACGCTATTCCCGCGAAAAACGCTACCCGCCGGTCGTGCAGCAGATGTCGCACCAGGTAATACATCGTAACGCCCGAGAGCGCGTATCCCAGGAGCACGTCTATGTTCCATGCAACCACCTCGTTGGTGAACAGGAGGAGGAACCTCCACTCCAGGTACCCGAGAGGTTGCACCGGAAACCCGAGCGAGCTTCCGAAGGGAGCGCCGATCAGTGGACAGAACGTCACGCTTCCGCCGTATGCGCCGGCATTCTTGTACCACCAGTTCAACCATATCGTCCCGAGGTTGTCTCCCGGGACACCGTATATGGAACTGCTGAAGCGCGTTATGAGAGGCCAGGTCAGATAGAGTGTGAACAAAACGTAAAAAAGGATTATCCAGAACTCGGGCCTTACGCGGGATATGCTCGCCGCCATACGACCGGCCACACCGGAGAAAGGCCTCCGGGCGCCAGCGACGGAGGCAGCCTCAGCGGCGCCGTCCGCGGCCGTGTCTTTTGCTCCAGTGTCATTCATCGCCAGCAAAGTACCGTCTATTCTACAGTAAGCGGACCTGGCACCGTCAGCGCGCTGTCGGCGCTATCGTGCGATTTAACGGACCGGCAATCCCCTGAAAGCAAGAAAAGCCAGCCTTTTCAAAAGCTGGCTTTTCTTTCTGAACGAACCGATCTAGATCGAATGACCGCTGACACTGCCCGGGCAACTGACCGTCGGCGGGTTCGAACCTCCTGCACCCACCAACGTATAAGTATTACCCGAGTTGGTCGCTGACGAGGCCGGGCATGTGGGGAGCTTCTTGATGTACGTCGCTACAAAAACAGACTGTACCGACGCGGCACCAGGATACGCGCCATCCTCCCTATCGGCGATGTACGTGTTGATCGCCCCGTCAATGGTCCTCAGGTTCGCCTGGCAGGTTCTCCTCTGAGCATTCGATCTCGCCGACAGGAATACCGGTACGGCGATAGCAACAAGGATTGCGATGATTAGAATGACTATCATCAGCTCGATCAGAGTGAAACCTTCATGCCTTCCAAGCATGCGCCTCATGTGATTCACCCCCTCTCGGCAACTCTCATCTCTATTTATATGCATCGGTCTTAGCGACTGTCTCCTTTAGCGGTTCCTCGTCCACGAACTCACTTGATCATGGTGATAACCCGGAATATCGGCAGGTAGAGCGCGATGACAATCATGCCTACGGATACACCCAGGAACATCATGAGCAGCGGCTCCAGGGTGGACGTCAGGCTGTCGACCCCCGCGTTCACCTCCGAGTCGTAGAACTCGCTGACCTTACCGAGCATCACGTCAAGGGCGCCGGTCTCCTCGCCGATCGCTATCATCTGGGTGATCATCGGGGGGAATACCTCAGCGTCCTGCAGCGGCCTGGCTATCGTTTCACCCTCCTTGACGCTCGCCCTTACCCTGTCGAGCTCACGCGTCACAACCATGTTGCCTGTAGTCTCCCCGGTGATCTCCAGCGCGCCGAGGATCGGCACCCCGGAAGAAATCAAGGTGCCCAGGCTTCTCGAGAACTTCGACATCGCGGTCTTGTGAAACAGGTTTCCCACGTAAGGCATCTTCAACTTCATCTTGTCGATGGCGTACCGGCCCTGGTCCGTTGCCTTTACCCGCCTCCATACAATCACCAGGCCTACGATGACGGCTATTATAACCAGCCCGCCCCATCCGCCGATGAAGTGGCTGATGCCGACCAGCACCTTGGTGAAGGTGGGGAGTTCCCCTCCCATGGACTTGAACATGCTCGCGAACTTGGGAACGATGAACACGATCATGGCCGCCAGCAGGACAAGTGAGAGGCCGAGAATCGCGATCGGGTAAGTCATGGCGGACTTGACCTTCCGCCTGATCTCGAACTCGCGCTCGAGCTGGTCGGCCACTCGCAGGAGGACATCGTCGAGCATACCGCCGAGCTCACCGGCCCTCACCATGCTCACGTAGAGGTTACCGAACGCCTCCGGGTGCTTGGATAACGCCTCGGAGAGGGAGCGGCCCGCCTCCACCTCGCGCTGGCAGTCAGTGATAATGCTCGCGAGGGAAGCGGATTCCGTCTGTTGCGCAAGGATGCTCAGGCACTTTATAAGCGGCAGGCCCGCGTTGATCATGGTGGCGAACTGGCGCGTGAAGATATTGATGTCTTCTTGCTTGACCTTGGTACCGAATATGTGGATTTCTTTTTTACCGATGGCCTGCTTTACCTCGTCGACGCTGACGACGTAATAGCCCATCTGGCGCAGCTTCCCCGCGAGCACGTCGGCGTTATCCGCCTCGAGAGAACCCGTTATTTCGCGCCCCGTCTTGTCCCTGACCGTGTAATTAAACTGGGTAGCCAATGTCAAACCTCCCCGACGCGACCCGCCGGTCGCCTCGAACGGCCCTTTTATCCACTGTTCCCAATGATAACACCAACTTCCAACTCTTTAAACGACGGTAAGCGAGCAACTGGTTACCACCGGCATCATTCTACCTGCCCACGAGTCGCCTGAAGTCGTCCTTGTTGTGAGAGCGCGCCAGCCCGGTTTCGTAGGTGATCTGGCCCGCCCTGTAAAGCGCCGCGAGGGAGGCATCCATGGTCTGCATCCTGAGCTGCCCGCCCGACTGCATCGCCGAATAGATCTGGTGCACTCGCGCGTCGCGTATCATGTTGCGGATAGCCGAGGTCGCGATCATCACCTCCACCGCCGGGACCCTCGAGCGCCTGTCCTTGGTGGGCACGAGCTGCTGGGTTACGATAGCCTGCAACGTCGAGGCCAACTGGAGGCGCACCTGCGCCTGCTGGAACGTCGGGAAGACGTCGATGATCCTGTCGATGCTCTGCGGGGCGTCCTGCGTGTGGAGGGTGGCGAATACCAGGTGGCCGGTTTCCGCGGCGGTCAGTGCCGTCTGGATGGTCTCGAGGTCTCTCATCTCGCCGACCAGTATGATGTCGGGGTCCTGGCGCAACGCGTACTTGAGGGCGTTCGCAAAAGAGTGTGTGTCCGAGCCCACCTCGCGCTGGTTGACGATGCACTTCTTGTGCAGGTGCAGGAACTCGATCGGGTCCTCGATGGTGATGATATGCTCCTCGCGGCTGGAGTTGATGAGGTCCATGATGGCCGCCAGGGTGGTTGATTTGCCCTGCCCGGTGGGACCGGTCACCAATATGAAACCCCTGGGCAGGCGCGCGAACTCCTTCACCACCATCGGGAGCATCAATTCCTCGACCGTCTTGATCCGGTAGGGAATTATCCGGAAGGCCGCGCCGACGCTGTTCCTCTGGAAGTAGGCGTTCACTCGGAAGCGGGCGCTGCCGGGCACCGAGTACGACAGGTCGAACTCGAGGTTAGTCTCCAGGGTCTCGCGCTGGCGGGCCGTCAGGATGCTGTAGACCATTTCGCGCGTGTCGTTGCTGGTGAGCCTGGGTAGGTCCATCCGCTGAAGCACGCCGTTGATGCGGAGCACCGGGGGTACTCCAACCGTAATGTGCAGGTCAGACGCCCCCCTCTTGATGACTTCCTCCAGCATCTCATTTATATCGAGCCTCAAACTCTGCTGTGCCACGACACACCTCCGGGTGTTACACCTTGCCTACATCACGACCCTGAGCACTTCCTCGATAGAGGTTATGCCTCGCTTTACCTTGAGCCAACCGTCATCGCGCAGGCTGGCCATGCCCCTTTCGCGGGCGAGTCTGCCTATCTCCCTCGCGGTGGCCATGTTTACCACCGCTTTCTCAACCTCCTCGTCCACCAGCAACACCTCATAGAGCCCTATCCTGCCCCTGAACCCCGTCTGGTTGCAGAAGGGGCAGCCGTTCGAGCTGGCCTTGTACACGGTCACGGTCTCGCCGTCCTCTACCGGGAAACCGATCTTCTCGAGGTACTCCGCCGGGTACGTCGTTTCCTCTCGGCAACGGGTGCAGAGCCGCCTGGCCAATCTCTGGCTCACCACGCTGTCCACCGCCGACGCTATCAGGAACGGCTCGACGCCCATCTCGGTCATTCGGGTCATCGCCGATGGCGCGTCGTTGGTGTGGAGAGTACAGAGAACGAGGTGCCCGGTGAGGGCGGACTCGATGGCCATCTTCGCGGATTCCGAGTCGCGGATCTCGCCGATCATCACGATATCGGGGTCGCACCTGAGTATGGACCTCAGGCTCGCCGCGAACGTAAGGCCGACCTTGGTATTCACCTGTACCTGGTTTGTGCCCGCGAGCTGATATTCGACCGGGTCCTCCACGGTGATGACGTTCACCTCGCGCTTGTTCAACTCGGTCAGGGCGGCGTAGAGGGTGGTCGTCTTCCCCGAGCCTGTCGGGCCCGTAACGATGCACGTCCCGTACGGCTTCTTGAAGGATACCTCGAACTGCTTCAAAGGCTCAGGCGAAATGCCGAGTTCCGTCAGGCTCAAAAGGATACTGCTGCTGTCGAGGATTCTGAGGACTATCTTCTCGCCGTGCACGGTCGGCACTGAAGCGACGCGGAGATCGATATGCTTGCCCGAGGCTTCCATGGCGAATCGCCCGTCCTGCGGCACCCGCCGCTCGGCGATGTTCATGTTGCCTAGGATCTTGAGCCTGGATACGATCCCCGGATGTATGCGTCTCGGTGAGCGGCGCGTCTCGCGCAGCACGCCGTCTATCCTGTAACGGATGCGAACGTCCTTCTCCCCCGGCTCTATGTGGATATCGCTGGCCCCCTCGTGGACGGCCTCTCCGATGATGAGGTTCACGTACTTGACAATAGGAGCGTCTTCCCCCGCCTCCTTGAGCACCTGCTCGTCCTCGACCTCCTCTTCGTCCTCCAGGGAGGGCAGATCCTCCAGGGCGTCGTCCATGTCCGCGGACACGTGCAGGTAACGCCCGATCGCCCCCAGGATATCGTCCTTGGTCGTCACGACCGGGATTATCTCCATCCCCGTCATGATGCGAAGGTCGTCGAGGGCGAAAACGTTGGTGGGGTCGGCCATGGCGCAGACGAGCTTGCTGTCCTGGTAGTCGATCGGGATCACCGCGTACCTCTTGGCGAGGTTCGAGTCTATCAGCGTCGCCGCGCCCGGATCGATCGCGTAGTTTGAGAGATCGACGTAACTGATGCCGATCTGCTCGGCCAGCACGGACGTAAGCTGACCTTCCGTCAACACGCCCCTGTCGATCAACACCCTGCCGAGCGATTTGCCCGTCGTAGAATGCTCCTGGAGCGCTTCGTCCAACTGCTCCTCATTGATTAGATTGTTCTGGAGCAAGAGCCGCCCCAGGCGGTCCTGCCTGGGTTTCTCCATCCTCGTAACACCTCTCCGGTCGAATGCGCATGCGCGAGCCGGGCCGGGACCGTTAACTCACGGTATCAAATATAAGCTTCCTCAAGCGCCTTGAGAAGGGCAACCCTCATAACCTCCACCGGGGCCTCGAGCCCAGTCCATATCTCGAACGCCGCGGCGGCCTGGTAGAGCAGCATGCCTTTGCCGTCCATCACAAGGGCCCCGCGGGCCTCGGCCTCCTGGAGCAGCGGGGGCTGATAGAGCGAGTAATTGAGATCGCAGACGAGGTGGTTCTTGTTCAGAAGTGACACCGGGACCCTCAGCGAGCCGTTGAAGGTAGTCAGGGGAGTCGCGTTGATGATGAGGTCTGATTCAGCGACCACAATATCGTAGTTGTCGTCGGGAGACAGCCAGTTCACGTCGATGTCTGGGGCGCTCCGCCGGATTATCTCCGCCAGTTGCTCGCTGCGGTCGGGCGACCTGTTTACTATGACTATCGAGGCGCAGCCCGCCAGGGCCAGCGAAACGGTGACGCTCCTCGAAGCGCCGCCCGCGCCCAGCACCAGCACCCGTTTGCCCTTTACGTCGTACCCAAGGTCCCTCGTGAGGGCCGTATAGAAGCCCCGTCCGTCCGTGTTGTAGCCGATGAGCTTGCCCTTGTCAACGAGTATGGTATTCACCGCGCCTACCGATTCAGCGAACATGGCGACTTCGTCGAGCAGCGGCAGCACGTCCGTCTTGAATGGCATGGTCACGTTGACCCCGGCGAACCTCAAGGCCTTGATGCCCGCCACCGCGGTGCCGAGGCGGCCTTCCTCCACGGGCAGGGGCACGTAACACCAGTTCAGCCCGAGGTAGTCGAATGCCGCGTTGTGAACGGCGGGAGAAAGCGAACGATCTATCGGGCTTCCAATGATTCCCACCAGCCGCGTTGTTCCGTCCAGTTGCATCCTTTACTCCTCCGGGCGGCCAGGCTCCGGCACGACAATCGAGCGCTACCGGGGCTCTCAGCCGGCCCGCTCGAGGGCCTCCGCCCTCTCCATGACCAGCTCGAGCAATGCCAGCAGGACATCTTTGACGTCGGTCGGTTTCCTCGCGTCACACCTTACAACCGCCGCGTTCCCGAGCTTCGCGATCCTATCCCGGGCGTCCTCGGCGCTCAGGCAGTCCTTCCTGTCCGCCCTGGTGAGGCCGATAACGCAGGGCCTGTCGGACATGCCCCGGAACGCCTCCAATATGCCCGCCGCCTCGTAGAACGAATCAGGCTTGCTGCCGTCCGCCAGGACTACGTAGCCCAGCATGCCCTCGGAGAGTATCTCCCACATGAAGTCGAACCGCTCCTGCCCGGGAGTCCCGTATAGATGGAGAACATAACCGTCGGGAAAGGTGATACGCCCGAAGTCCATGGCGACAGTGGTATCGCACTTCTTTCCGCCCTTCCTCGTCTTCCTTTCGGTGGCGACCACTTCGATCTCGCTGATAGCGCTGATGAACGTGGTCTTTCCGGAGTTGAAAGGCCCGGTTACCACTATCTTGAAGACTCCGTCCAAACAATCCCTCCCCGCCGTTACATCTTCTTCAGGTCATCAATAATCTTCTTAACCGACCCCTTGTCCACCTCTTTTGACCTCCTGGCGCGGCCTTTCTTGTCTTTGGCGTCCTTCGCCCTGGTCGCCTCCCGGTCTTTCTCTGTTATATGCCGCCTTTTCTCCTTCACGCCTCCCGCGAGCTCCAGCAGTTCCTGCTCGAGCTCAAACGTCTCGAGGTCGACCAGGCTGGTCCCGGCGCCGCGCTTGCCGCGTACCTGCAAACCGAAATCCTCTTCATCCTCGCTCGAGGCCTCGGCCCCGGTCTCGGACTCCTCCTCGGCGAGGACTGTTTCTTCTTCGACGCCGGGCCGGGAGGATATTGCGAAATCGTCCTCGAAGACCGGCTCCCGCCGGGGCGCGGCGGATTCCTCCGGCTCGCGCGGCTTTTCCTCCTTCGCGGTCTTGCCACCCGTAATCTCGCGAAGCGTATCCATCTCGTCGAAGTACGCGTCGGCGGCCTGCTTGCCGGCGGCCGGCGTCATCTCCGGATCCAGGAAGGCCGCGGCGGGCTTCTCCTGCCGCGCCGGAGCGTCCTCCAGAGCCACCTGCCCGGGCTCCTCCGAGACCGGTTCGGCTTCGAAGGTGACAGTCTCGGCCTCGTCCGGAGCCTCGACGGTGAAGGCGGCGGGCCCGTCATCCAGGACAACCGCCCCGGCGTCGGCGCCGATCGACTCCTCCTCCACCTGCGCTTCAGCGGTCTCGCCGAACACGACCTCTTCGCCTGCCTCTTCCTCCAGCTCGATCCCGGCAGTCAGCTCATCTTCCTCGACCCGCAACTCGGCCGGCTCCCGGGTCAGCTCCTCGATCGTGTCGATCTCTTCCATTTCCTCGAACCGGGCAGGCTCTCCGGCTGACCGGGCAGCTTCCTCCTCGTCGGCATCCTCCGTTTCCCGAGCCGCCTCCACGGGCTCTTCGCCCTCGAAGGCGGCCGGCTGCCTGCGTTCGTCGATGGGGATTACCTCGGCCTCCTCGACGTCGGTTGCGGAAATCTCCAGTTCCTCCGATTCCTCTATCGCAAGCGGCGGGACGCCTTCATCCCTCGCGACGGCCGCATCCTCGAGCTGAAAGACCTCCGCCTGCTCTCCACCGAAGGCCGTCTCCCCCGCATCCCGGGAAGCCACGGGCTCGGGCTCAGCCGCCTGTTCGACGAGCTCGGGCTCCGCTCGAGCGGCCTCCGCGACAGGAGGCTCGGCCTCGATCTCGGACCCTGCATCAATCGCGATATCCTCGGCGGTTACAACCTCCTCGGTCTCGCCGAGCTCGACAACGGGAGTCCCCTCTTCGAGGTCCACATCCTGGAGCGCGTCAGGTCCCGACTTGAACTGGATGACACGGCCCGTGGAACCCTGAGCCCCGGCGGGCTCGTCCTCGACGTGCGCCTCTTGAGGCTCCACGATTGGATACGTCGGCTGATCGAAGGCGAGCAACTCCTCCCTGCTCAGATCGCGGGATTTAGGGGTGACCTGCAGGAGTTGCTCTATCTCTTCTTCCGTGGGTATGCGCCCCTGGTCCCCGGAATCGTCCAACAGGGGTATCTCCCCGGCGTCCGGCACCTGATCGAGCCCGGCTTCAGACCCCTGAGGCTCCATCTCCTCCAGGCCCGAGAGCGCGATCTCTCTGGGGCTTCCGGCATCCTCGTCGACAGCCGGTTCCCCGGCGTACGCCTGCGCTTCGACTTCCTGCTCCATCGTAACGTAGTTGGCGGCGGCCGGTGGAACATCGTCCAATCCCACCGTGGCCGCTTCCTCCGAAACGGAGGCCTCCGGGTCCCCCTCATAGCCGCCTTCAGCCTCGGCGGCCTCCGGCTCCAGATCCAACTGTACACTCTCCGCCGTCGCTTCGTCCCTCGCGTCGGCTTCTTCCGCGACCATGGGGGAGAGTTCCTCCAGGATGAATGAATCCTCCGCCGCCACTTCCTCTTCTGTCCCCGGCTCCGCCTCGAGCCGGCCGGTTTCACTGGCGACCGCTTCGGCTGCGGCCGGTTCCTCCCCGGACTCTTGAATCTCCCGCTCGCCGGGCTCCGCCTCCTCCTCGTCCGGATGATCGGCAGCGCCCTTGTGTGACAGCCTCCTGCCGCCCCCGCGCAGTCTCGTCAGGTGGCCGGCCCACTCGAGAGGAATGTCATCGGGTTCCTCGTACCCGGCAGCCTCATCGAGCGTCTCTTCGGCCGCCTCGTCAGGCGACGCTTCGGATTCATGCTCTTGAACGAACTCGACCTTCTTTTTGTCCTCGGTCTCCTTGAAGGCCAGCAGGCGGTCGTTGTCGGACGCTTCCTTGAGCGCCAGGGACTTGTAATAGTCAACCAGGCTCTGTCCAGGCGCGGGTTCCTCCTACTTGGCCCGCACCTCCGGCTCGAGGTCCTGGTCATGAATAATGAGACTTTCCTCTTCCCTTACCTCCGGCTCCGGCTCGTCCGCCGGCTCGCGCTTCTCCTCCGCTTCGGTAGACGCCTCTTCATCCAGTCGCTCCTTCCGCGCGGCGGACGTGTGAATCGACTTCCTGGTCTTGCGCCTGGACTTCTTGCGCTTGCGGCCGCCGTCGTCGAGGTCAACCTCGTCGCCGGTGACCTCCTCCACCAATACCTCTTCATCCGCTTCGCCGAGGGTTATCTCTTCCACGGGCTTCTTCCTGCCGGCCGTGGACTTGCGCCTGGACTTCGGGGCCTTGGCCTCCTCCACCTCCGGTTCGGGAGCCGCGGCGGCGTCCCGCCCGACGGGAGCTTCCGCCCCCGCGGGCTCGGCCTCCGCGGGCTCCGCCACCGTGGCATCCACTGGCTCCAGGGGAGCTTCGCTCGCGCCCGGGGCGCCGGCGGGCTCCTCTTCCTCCATCTTCTCGATCTCTTCCTCCAGAACGCCGGGAACGGTGTCCGCGGCCCGGGCCTCCTCCTCGGTCAGGACCACGAGACCGGCGGTCACAAGCCCGTACAGCGCTTTGCATGTCACCAGCGCGCTCTGTCCGCTCTTCTCTATGATGTCGCGAACGCCGCTGCTTCCGTCCACGTGGTAGAGGACCAGCCATTCCTCGCTGGTAAGGTTGATGTCCGTGGCGTCCTTTCCGGGGATCTTTGTCATCTTGAAGACCGAGTCGAGCGACGGCACCTTCTTCTCGATCTGGTACCACTCGTCTAGCCTCCGGCTGCCTTCCATGATGAGGTCCTCGGTGGTCATCGAGAGGCCAATGTCCTCCTCGGGAAAGATCTGGTTGGGGTCGAAATCGAACTCCCCCTCGGTCCAGCGCAACAGGTGGAAGACGGCATCCCTTATCTGTTCCTCGACGAAGACCTCGAGTGATTCTCGGCTCAGGTAACCCATCTCGACGAGGATGTTGCCGAGCCTCTGTCCTTTCCGGGTCGTCTTCTGCAGATCGAGCGCCTCGTCGATCTGCTCCTCTGAAACCATGCCTGATTCCGTGAGCCTGCGGCCGAGTGGAGGCCTCTTCCAGTTATGTGTCGCAAAGAAGACGTTGCCGTTTCTGAAGCAGACGTAGCCCTTCGCGTCTCCATTGGTGATGTTGAGAGTTCCGTTCTTCTTCCCGAAATGGATCAACTGAAACAAATCTGGAAGGCTGAAATCCCGGAGGCTTCCTTTAAGAGGCATTGCGTCCCTGCCAGTCTATTCGTACTCCACCTGGAGGTGTGATTCTATGATGGCGGCAATCGCCTTGGCCGCGTTTCGAATGTCGTACAGGACGAGGCCGAGCTTGCTTCCCCGCCTTACTATAGCGTTCAGAACCGCGTCCTCCCCCGCGGAGAGCAGAAACACGTAACCGTCGGTGCCCTCGACGAAGACCTGCGCCAGATCGCCGCGTCCCAGCTCCTGGGCCGTCCTTTCCCCCAGGCTCAGAAGGGCCGCCGACATCGCCCCCAGGCGGTCCTCCTCGTAACCGCCCGGAAGGACGGAGGCCATGACGAATCCGTCCATGCTCACGACAGCGGCCGCGTCAATCTCCTGTGTTTTCTCCAATAAGCCCCTAAGGGCATCCTGGAGCTCGTTCTGCTGGGCACCGTCCAAGCGTTTTACCTCCCTGCCCGGTTTTTCGCAGGCGAAGGTGCAAGAGGGCTTCGAAAACACGACGCGGCCATACCACGCGTGAAAAAAGCCCGCCCTCCGTGATTGCGTCTCTAGGAGTTAATTCTATCATAGCGCGGGCTCCGTCTCGCGCCGTTGCTCCCGGGGTCGTAAGGCTCTCGGGCCCAACATCGGCCGCGACGCGGCGCGTAGAGCCTTCCACCGGTATGCCGTCCGCTCACGCCCGCCCTGAAGCCCCGCGTGAGCGACCGTCAAGCGCCCGGAGGTCGTCTGCTAGATAACCTCGGCCAGCTTCTGCGCGCAACGGTTTACCTCCAGGAGCGTCATTCCCATCTTCGCCTGGTGGTCCACCGTGCAGGCCAGAAGAGCATCTTCGTTGACCTTGACGACCACCAGGTCGCCCGAGTCTCCCCTGAGATACACCTGGTCGATGGTACCCCTGGAGAGCTCCCGCGCCACCCTCTCGCCCGACGCTATGAGCGCCGAAGCCGTCGCGCTGAGCAACTCCTCCTCCATGCCTTCAGGCATGTCGGATGCCAGGGGCATCGCGTCCGAACTGATGAGCACCACGGCCTCGACGCCGTCGCCCTCAGACCTCAACTCCTTGAGCATATCCATCATCTGCTGTTCGCGAACTCCCGCCACAATCCCCCCTGACTCGCCGGGAACGCCGGTTCTCCTTTTCTCGTGATATCGGACTGACAACCCGGGCGTACTAACAGGATCGCCTATATTATGCGGCTAGTCGGCCTCGTTGGATAGAGGCCTTCCAGGACGCGGGGCGCCGGAGAGGAGTCCGAGATGACGATGGCGGCCGCCCGGCAGGACTCTACGCAGGTGAAGCATCCCATGCACCCCTCGACGTTCACCACAAAGACGGCGCCGCCTTCGGCGGCAAGAACAGGGTCGGCCACTCCGTCGCCGCTCTGGGGACAGAGTAGCACGCAATCGCCGCAGTCAACGCACCGCTCGCTCAATATCTTGATGTCGGGCATCTCGATTCCTCCTAGTGCGCTCCACATGGAACGCAAGGGTTGAACGACCTGACCGCCAGTTGAAGCCTCGCCGCCGTGGCGTCATCGACCTCGATGCCGCGCACTATCCTCGACGCTACTTCGGTGAGGTGCGCGTTCATGAGCCTGTAGCAGAACTGGAGCGGGCTCATCACGCGGTATTCCACCATCCTGCACGTATCGTCTATCGACCGCGCGTGGGCGAGTATCCC
>CAZAIS010000002.1:0-26739 GCA_964485255.1 uncultured Acidimicrobiales bacterium
CGGGAGACGAGTTCGGCATCGAGCGCCGCTTCGCCTCCCTGGAGGAAGCGCTGGCAAGCGCCAACGCGATCCCCGACCTCCTGTTCGACGCCCAGGAGCAAGCGAAATCCCACTAGCGCCCCGGAGCCGAAACCTGTTTCGGGCCGTTTCAATCGCGAATACGGTTGTAAACGGGGGCCGAAGCACGATGGACAAGGACCTCTTTTCCTCCACCCGGGTGGTTCAAACGACGGCAGTACTCAGATTGTAAATTGTGACTTAACAAACTAGACCTGACCCCCAAAAGTCAAGTGAGGGAGCGGAGGAGGTCGAGGTCGTAGGGGAGGCCGGTGTTTTCGTGGGGGACTTCAACGATCGCGGGCAGGTGCCGGAGCGCTTCGTGGTTTACCATGTACCTGAAGGCGTCCATCCCGATGATGCCCTGCCCGATGTGAGCGTGCCTGTCCAGGTGCGAGCCGGGCTTCGAGCCGGTGTCGTTCATGTGTATGACCTTGAGTTTTTCGATCCCGATGAAGCGGTC
Source organism: uncultured Acidimicrobiales bacterium (assembly GCA_964485255.1). Taxonomy (GTDB): domain Bacteria; phylum Actinomycetota; class Geothermincolia; order Fen-727; family Anoxymicrobiaceae; genus CAZEJS01. Next base: position 521 of record CAZAIS010000002.1, read on the forward strand.
CATCTCCTCCAGCATGCCGTCTATGCCGGCGGCGGTCCTGATGTCGTAGCCGGCCGCGAATACGTGGCAGGTGTCCAGGCAGAACCCCAGGCGCTCCGGCCGTCCGGCCCGGTCGAACACCGCGCCGAACTGCTCGAACGTGTCGCCTATGGACGTTCCCGCGCCGGCGGTCGTCTCCAGGATGAGCATCGCTTCGGTGGGCCGTGCCAGGAGGCTGGCTGTAATCGCCTCGGAGATCCTGCGCAGGCCGAACTCCTCCCCCTCCCCTTTGTGGTTGCCTATATGGGTGATCACACCCGCCGCTCCCAACCTGTCGGCCTTTTCCAGCGAGCTGGAAAGCGACGAGATGGAGCGGTTGAATATCGACTCTGACGGGGCGGCCATGTTCACCAGGTAGATGGAGTGGATGAATACGGGATGGATGTCCGCGCTCTCGCGGGCCACGCGGAACTCCAGCGCGTCCTCGTCGGACACCGGTTTCGTGCCCCACTGCTGGGGGCTGCCCGGGAACATCTGTATGGTCTCGCACCCGGCGTCGATTCCGTTCAGAATCGCCGAGACCGGGGGTCCACTGACACCGACGTGGTAACCGAACCTCACGCGGGACCTCCTGTTCCTCTACGCGGCCGGGCGCCCCGAGGCCTTCGCTGCCCCTACATCTTCTCTGGCGCGGACACGCCGAGCAACCCGAGGACGATCTCCAGGACCTGCCGGACCGCCTTGACCGTGAATACGCGCGCGCGGGTAAGGCTCTCGTCCTCGGTCACCACGCGGCAGTCCCGGTAAAAGGCGTGAAACGCGGAAGCAAGCTCCTCGGCGTAGCCGGTGAGCCTGTGGGGCGAGCGACGTTCCGCGCAGAACTCCACCATCTCCTCGAGCTCCGCCAGCTTACGCAGCAGGTCCATCTCGGAGTCGGTCTTCAGGGAGTCTATGTCCTCGGGCGAGGGGTCCGACATGTCGGCGCCTTCCTCGCGCGCGTAGCGCAGGATGCTGCATATCCGCGCGTGCGCGTACTGAACGTAATACACCGGGTTTTCGGGGGACTCGCGCTTCGCGAGCTCGATATCGAATTCCAGCGGCGAATCGGCCGACCGCTGCAGGAAGAAGTAGCGCGCGGCATCGGCGCCCACCTCGTCGAGCAGCTCGTCGAGGGTTACAATCTCGCCGGTGCGCTTGGACATGGTAACCGGCTCCCCGGCGCGAAAGAGCTTCACGAGCTGGCCCAGGATCACCTCGAGGTGCTCGGCCCCGAAGCCCATCGCGTCCATCGAGGCCTTCATCCGGGGGACGTAGCCATGATGGTCCGCGCCCCAGATGTCGATCACCAGGTCGAAGCCGCGCAGCATCTTGTCGCGGTGGTAGGCGATGTCGGAAGCGAAGTAGGTCGGCTCGCCGTTCGAGCGCACCAGCACGCGGTCCTTCTCGTCGCCGAACTCCGTGGTCCGGAGCCAGAGCGCGCCCTTCTCCTCGTAGGCGCGGCCGTCGTCCTTCAGCACCTGCATCGCCTGCTCCACCTCGCCGTCGCGGTAGAGCGCGCGCTCGCTGAACCATACGTCGAACACCACGCCCATGCGCTCGAGGACGGCGCGTATCGCATCGACCATGCGCGGGTACTCGGCCTCCGCGAAAAGCCTCGAGCGTTCCTCTTCGCCCAGCCCCGCGTACTCATCGCCGTGTTCGCCCGCGATCCTCCGGGCGATATCCACGACGTACTGTCCCCTGTACCCGCTCTCCGGGAACTCTGTTTCCCCGCCCAGCTCCTCCATGTAACGCGCGGAGATGGACCGACCGAAGTTCTCGACCTGTGTGCCGTAATCGTTGATGTAGTACTCACGCTCCACGTCGTACCCGGCGTGGCTCATCACGGCACTGAGAGAGTCCCCCAGCGCCGCCCACCTGCCGTGGCCCACGTGGAGCGGACCGACCGGGTTCGCGCTGACGAACTCGACCTGGACCTTCCTGCCGCCGCCGACGCCGGACGCGCCGAATCCCGGGCCTTTCGCCCGGATCTCGAACAACACGCCGCGCACGAAATGTGGAGAGAGGTGGAAGTTCACGAAGCCGGGACCCGCGATTTCAACACTCGAGATCACGTCCGGCGCCTCCGGGAGCGCGCCGGCGATTATACCCGCGACCTCTCGGGGGTTCTTGCCGACTCTTCCGGCGACCACCAGCGCCAGGTTTGTCGCCCAGTCCCCGTGCTCCTTCCTTTTCGGGCGGTCCAGCTCTATGTGGCCCACCTCCACCCGCGGGAGGAGCCCTTCCTCCGTGGCCCTGTCCAGAGCCCGCCGTATCAGCGCTGTTATCTGTTCCTTTGACATGCGCCCATTATATGTTTCCCTCAAGAAAATTGGGGACGGCCGTCCTTTTTTACGGATCGATACGGGGGTCGGGCCTCGAGCCGGCGCGCCGGCGCCGCGAAACGGTCCCGGCTCCGCCGGCGGTCTTCGGGTTCGATCCCGGATGCGAGAGTGAAGTGGCGCCGGCGGGACGAGAGCGGGGAACCCGTCCGGCGTCTACCGCTGGACGGTCGCGGGCTTCTCTTCCAGGGTCACTTTCACGCTCTTTTTCGAGTTGCCGGAGTAATAGGCAACCGTGACCTCGCTGCCGATTCCACGCGACCTCACCGCCGCGACGACGTCATCCATCGACTTGACGGGTTTGCCTCCGATCCCGACTATGATATCCCCGGCCTTGATTCCCGCCTTGTCGGCGGGGCTGCCGGGAACAACCCGGGTAACGTAAGCGCCGGCGGAAACGGGCAGGCCGTAACGCTCGGCGATGCTCTCGCTGACCGTCTGCCCCAGTACGCCAAGGTAAGGGTGCGAAACCGGGCGGCCCGCTATCAGGTCATCGGCCACCTTCCGGGCGGTGTTGGCCGGGATCGCGAAGCCGAGGCCCTGCGAACCGCCGGTCTGGCTCGCGATAATCGCGTTGATCCCGATGAGCTTCGCCTCCGCGTCGCAGAGCGCCCCGCCCGAGTTGCCGGGGTTGATGGGCGCGTCAGTCTGGATCAGGTCCGTCAGCACCTTCGCCTCCTGGCCCGCCGAAGCGCCGGCCGCGACCACGCGGTGCAGCGCGCTGATTATCCCCGAGGTCACGGTCTGCTCGAAGCCGAGGGGACTGCCGATCGCCACCACCGTCTCCCCGACATCGAGGTTGTCCGAATCGCCCGCCGCGATCGCCGGCAGGCCGGTCGTTTCCACCTTGACCACGGCAATGTCGGACTCGGGATCGGAGCCGACCTTGGTTCCCTTGAGCTCCGTGCCGCTGGCAAGCGTAACCGTTATCTCCCGGGCGTCGCTGATCACGTGATCGTTGGTGATGATGTATCCGTCCGGTTTGTATATCACGCCCGACCCGATTCCCGACTCCTCCTGGCCCATGGAAAACGGCGTGAACTGCGGCGCGGTGCGTACGTCAATATTAACCACGGAAGGTGTCACCTGCCGCGCGATGGCAGGTATGTCCACGGGCCCCCGCGCTCGCGTAGGGCCGCCCGGCTCCTTTTCGCTGGTGCCGGGTTCGGCTTTTTCGGCCACCCTCACCTTGCCCCTGATGAGGTCGTACGGATTTACACCGAACACGGCCGGCATTACAAGCAGCACCAGCAGGGCTCCGATGATTCCCGCCGCGATGACGGCCAGCCACAACTTCCACCCCGTTACGGTCCGGCCGTTTTTCGCGGCGGGGACTGTCGATGTCCGTGACGCGCTCTCGGGAGTTGATGGTGGCGGAGACCCGCCCGCGGCCGCGACCCCCGGTTCCACTCGTGGCGAACCTCCGGCGGGGTCCCCGGCCTGCGCCTCCCGTGAAGGTTCCCCAGTCGTAGCCTCCGCCGGCCGTTCGGCCCCCGCGGGAACGACTTCGGCGCCCGCGCCCCCCTCCGGGGAGTCGGCAGGCCGCCCCGCCTCGTCGTTCCCGATGCCGGGAGCGCTGTAATCTCCCGGCCTCGAGGACGTCATGTCTCCGTAGCCGTCGCCGGAAGTCCGGCCGCCGCCGTCTTCCATGACAGCCCTCCTTGTCCGCTCACGGGTATTCTCATATACTCGGGTTCATCATGGTCGGGCAAACAGATTCTAGCACACCGCCCGTAGAGGTAATCTCAGGCTTTTCCAAGGAGTTCAGGGCCTCGATCCGCGCGACTCGCGCGAGCGAAAGGGGTTGGCGATGAGCAGGAAATACTCGGACATGCCGGTCTCGGAGCCGGAACCGGGAAAGACCGGCGGAAGCGGTCCGTACCAGAAGTCGTCACCGATAAAGGTAGGGTTCGGCGTCTACATAATCAGCCTGGTTGTCGTGGGGCTGGCGGTGTTCATCCTCATGATGGTCCAGTACCTTCCCGGCCACCGGAGCAACTACAAGGTCGAGCAAGCCGTGAAGAACTCCAACGTGTCACTGACCATCACCATTCCAATGTCTGAGACCGAGAAGCGCAAGGAGAATCCCTTTACCAAGGAGCAACGGGACAAGCTCGCAGGCGTAATCAAGGGAATGGGCGCCAAGTCCGTGACGGTCAAGATCCAGCCCGAGGATGCAAAATAGGGGTCAGGCGTATATTCTGCATCGGCCTGTGTACTCCAATCACGATTGAGCGCGAGAGGCCGATGCAAAATATACGCCTGACCCCTATTTTGCGTTCAGGGAGTGGAGGGTTGATAGGTCAAGGGCACGTGATTTCTCTTCCGGAGTAAGGCGCCTGTCGATCGTCGGAAACAGACCGGCCTTGTACTCCGGTCGATACTGGAACATCAGGTTGAAGTAGACGCCGGGCATGTTCCGGGAAACCCACTCCATCACCGGCCTCGTGCAGCACTCCAGGTGGTTCGGAAGCACCAGGTGGCGAACCATGACCTCGGCGGACCGGAAGGCGAACGCGAAGTTTCTCGCGACGACCTCGAAGTATCCCTCCACCCCGGAGAAGTCGCTCGCGCAGACGTCGTTTCCATATCGGAAGTCCCCCAGGTAGACGTCGATGACTCCCTCGAGCAGGCGCATCGCCTCGAGCGACGTGTACATGTTGGAGTTCCAGACCATCGGCAAGTCCCTGGAGGCCTCGCCGGTCAGCCTGATTGTCTCGAGTATGGCCCAGAGGTGCGGATCCGGGTTGCCACCGACGAAGTTCGCGTTCCTGGACCCCTGCGAAAGGCCTTCCTGCAGCACCGCGGCGAGCATCGCCGGCTCCGCGTGCCTGCCCGCCTCCGGGCTCATCGCGATGTCCCAGTTCTGGCAGTATACGCACTCGAAGGTGCAGCCGGAAAAGAAGATCGTGTGGCTGGGAACGAGCTCGGGCTCCTCACCCATGTGAAGGAAGTCTGAGCTGTAACGGGATTGCGCCCCCACTCCACAGAAACCGCGCTCGCCCGCCGCCCTGTTGACGCGGCACCTGCGCTCGCAGCATACGCATGACTCCAGCATCCTGCGCGCCAGCTCCACCTTCACGTCGAGGAGGTTGACTCCGGCAGGTCTTCCTGTCCGGTCCGTGGCTTCGTGCAGCATGGCCCGGACCGCGAGCGCGCCTTCCTCGTTGGCGGCCCACAACTCCTCGTCACCGGCGGCGCGCACGTCGGCGACACCCGCTGGAACGAGCCTGGACAGCCAGTTGACCGCCGGCCGCTCCCTCTCCCCTATCTTGAGGTACCTCTCCAGCATGTTCCAACCTCGCGTTCGGCGCCGTGCCCGGCGGGCGGCGTCTCCGCCGTCCTGCCCGCGCAAGAGGTCCGCCTCGATTATTCTAACCCCGAACACGAGTTTCAGTCCCGCCTGCGGCACCCCTGTCGCCGAAGGCCGAAGTGCTACAATGGTCCGTGCCATCGGGGTTCTATATCTTGATGCGGGAGGGTTGAAGTGCCAGAACAAGTGCGAAACGTCGCCATCCTCGGGGGCGGGCCGGCCGGCCTGACCGCGGGTCTGTACCTGTGCCGCGGTAATATCGACGCGGTCCTCCTGGAGCAGCAGCTCACCGGCGGGCAGGCAGTCAACTCACCCCTGATAGAAAACTACCCGGGCTTTCCCGAGGGCATCTCCGGCGCCGACCTCGTCGAGCGGATGAAGAAGCAGGCGGACCGCTTCGGCCTCGAGGTAAAGACTTTCGCCAGGGTCACTCGACTCACGCTGGACGGCGAGACCAGGAAGATCGAGCTGGAGGACGAGGAGGTCGCCGCACGCTCGATCATAGTCGCCACCGGGAGGAGCCCTCGCAAGATAGGAATCCCCGGGGAAGACGAGTTCTACGGCCGGGGCATCTCCTCCTGCGCCACCTGCGACGGCCCGCTGTTCAAAGACAAGGTCGTTATGGTCATAGGCGGAGGGGACTCCGCGGTCGAGGAAGCTTTGTACCTTACACGGTTCGCGAGCAAGGTCCTGCTGGTGCACCGCCGCGATTCGCTCCGCGCGTCGTCATACCTGCAGGAGCGCGCCCTCGCTGAGCCGAGACTCCAGTTCATGTGGAATTCCGAGATAACCGCGGTCGAGGGCGACCAGGTCGTAAACACGGCCCGGATCGTCAACAACGTGACCGGCGAGAGCACATCTGTGCCCGTCGCGTGCGTGTTCTTCTACGTCGGGAACGTGCCGAACACCGGTTTTCTGTCCGATGCGGTCGAGCTCGACAAGGACGGGTACATTTTAACCGACGAGTATTACGAATCCAGCGTCCCGGGTGTGTTCGCGGCCGGTGATGTGAGGTCCGGCAGGTTCAGGCAGATCGTCGTCGCCGCGGCGGAAGGGGCGGTAGCCTCCGCCGGCGCCATGCGTTACCTCGAGAAGATTGGCGCCAAGGAAGCCTATTCGGGAGGGCACTGACGGTGATTGCAGTCGTTGACGGAATGGGCGGCAGCATTGGAACACAGATAGTGCTGCAGCTCAGGCAGGCCCTTCCCGAGGACGCCGAGATTGTCGCGCTGGGCACCAACGCGATCGCGACCGGGAGCATGATGAAAGCGAAAGCCACCCGCGGCGCCACGGGTGAAAACGCGATAGGGGTCTCGATAAAGGAGGCCGAGATCATCATGGGATCCCTTTCGATAGTCGTCCCCAACTCCATGATGGGCGAAGTCTCCCCCGCGATCGCCACCGCGATAGCCTCGGCGCCCGGGCGAAAGATCCTGCTTCCGATATCGAACCCCGCGCTCGACATTCTGGGGACGGCGAAGAAGCCCCTTCAAGCACTAATCAAGGATGCGATCCACCTGGTGATGAATCATTACGGGCTACCCATGGAACCCGAGGAGGGAGCCGATGTGTGAGGCGATAGTCTACGTCGTCAGGGACGGTGACAAGCAGAAGATAATGGAGAACGTCGTCACTTTGATGCCCGAGGGCGGGCAGTTGCTCCTGACCGACCTGTTCGGGGAACAAAAGCTCATTACGGCGACGGTGGACAGGGTGGACCTGCTGGGCCACGAGATAATACTCAAGTGAGGAGTTGACGCCGCCGGCCGTCCAGGCCGTCGCGTCCATCGTTCACTTCACGCCGAACTTCCCACGCCGTCCTCGTCGCGGCTTGCGCCACCGGCGCGGCTACGAGTATACTTAGTCACTAACGGGGTCAAGTAGGCTCCATGAGATAAGGTTAGCTGTCATCGACCAGAGGCCACGAAGGCCGGCGTTCCGGTTGGAAACCGGTTGGAGGTGGCTTTTTCTATTGCCACCGCACCGACGAGGAGGTGGTTCGGTTGCATATACCGGATGGATTTCTGGACGCGAAGACGTGGGGCACCCTGTGGGGCGTTTCAGGAGGAACGACCGCTTACGCCCTGTACAAGGTCAGGAACAGGTTGGACGGGGCGAAGATACCCCTTCTGGGCATCACGGCCGCTTTCATCTTCGCGGCGCAGATGCTGAATTTCCCCGTTGCCGGGGGAACCAGCGGACACTTCCTGGGAGCGATGCTGGCGTGCGTTCTTCTGGGTCCCTGGGAAGGCGTGCTGACGATGGTCGTGGTGCTGGCGGTCCAGTGTCTCTTCTTCGCGGACGGTGGACTGACGGCCCTGGGGGCCAACATTTTCAACATGGCGGTCGTAGGGGGCCTGGCCTCCTACGCGCTCCTGTGGCTGACGCGCAAACCGCTGAAAGGCCGCGTCGGCGAGAAGGCCTCGCTTCTCTCCACTACCGCGTTCTTCTCGTGGTTCTCGGTCGTGCTGGCTTCGCTGGCATGCTCCTTCGAGCTGGCGATATCGGGAACCGTACCCCTCGGCACCGCGCTGCCGGCCATGGTTGGCGTACACTGCCTGATAGGAATAGGCGAAGCGATCATTACGACGATAGTTATAGCCGTCGTCCTGCAGACCCGGCCGGACCTGGTAGACGCGTATGACGGCCCCGCCCTCGGAATGGCGGCGGCCGTACAGGAGGTGTGATCGATGGCGTTCGACCTGAAAGCGAGTTTAAAGCAGAACAAGGCTCTCTGGATATTCGTCGGCGCGGCGATCGTTGTAGCGCTTCTGCTGGGAATATTCGTCTCCCCCTACGCCTCCTCCAGCCCCGACGGCCTGGAGAAGGTCGCGGAGGACAAGGGTTTTCTGGAGGCGGCCGAGGAGAAGGCGCCGACCTGGACGCACTCACCCCTGCCCGATTACCAGCTCACGGCCGTCAAGAACGAGAGGGTTTCGACCGGTATCTCCGGGCTGTTGGGGGTTCTCCTCACACTTGCCGTCGCACTCGTCATAGGGCTGGCCGTATACGGGGCCGCCCGGCTGCTCGGCAAGAAAGAGGACTCGGAAACCGGAAGTCCGCTCAGTGAAACATGACTTCGTAGACAAATACTCGAGGCTCGACAGCCCGGTCCACGAGCGGGACGCGAGAGCCAAGACGCTGGCGCTCTTCGCCATCGTCATAATCTGCGTGACCACGCCACCGACGGCGTGGTTCGCTTTCTGCGTCTACGCGGCCATGGTTCTCATCATCGCCGCGGCGTCCCGCGTCCCCTTCCGGCACCTTGCCTCCCGGGCCATGATAGTAATGCCCTTCATCCTGGTGGTCGCGATATTCGTGCCCTTCATGAACGCGAAAGGGCCGGCCGTTCACTGGGGATGGCTCACGGTATCCAGGAACGGCCTGCTGGTGCTCTGGAACGTCACGATCAAGTCCCTCATAGCGGTGTCATGCATGATACTGCTAACGTCCACTACGCGGTTCCCGGACCTGATGCGGGGGTTCGAGCGCCTCCACGTTCCGAGCTTCTTCACCACGGTGTCGTCCTTCATGTACCGTTACGTCTTCATCATCGTGGACGAAGCCGAGAGGATGAAGCGGGCCAGGGACTCCAGGAATTACCGGGGTAGATGGATCTGGCACGCGACCGTGGTCGGGCACCTGGTCGCCGCGCTGTTCCTCAGAAGCCAGGAGCGGGCGGAGCGCGTGTACAACGCCATGTGCGCCAGAGGGTTCGACGGGACGTATCCACGCTACAAGGACAGGAAGATGGCCGTGGCCGACTACTCCTTCGTGGTGCTGACTATCGGCGCGGTGCTTGCCGGAAGGCTCGGGGCGATATGGATATAATACCAATCATGCCGGACGCAGCGATCAGGATCGAGGACCTGAGCTACTCTTACCCTGACGGGCACCCCGCGCTCAAGTCGGTGAACCTCGTCGTAAAAAGGGGCGAGTCGGTTGCGATCATGGGCCCGAACGGGGCCGGCAAGTCGACGCTCGCTCTGCACCTCAACGGCATTCTCACGGGCAGCGGACGCGTAGAGATACTCGGTCTCGAGGTCCACAAGAAGAACCTCAGGGAAATACGCAACAGGGTCGGTCTCGTCTTCCAGGACCCCGACGACCAGTTGTTCTCGCCCACCGTCGGGGAGGACGTCGCTTTCGGCCCCCGGAACCAAGGCTTGAGCCCCGAGCAGGTCGACCACGCCGTCGAGCGTGCGCTGAGTTGGGTGCGCATGCGGGATTTCGAGGACCGCTCCTCGTTTCACCTCAGTTTCGGCGAGAAAAAGCGGCTCTCTCTCGCGACCATCCTTTCGATGGACCCCGAGATATTCGTTCTCGACGAGCCGGTCTCAAACATGGATCCCAGGGGCAGGCGGGAGTTCATAGAGCTGATCAAGACACTCAAGGCCACCAAGGTGCTCGTGACCCACGACCTGGCCATGGCGCGCGAGACATGCGACCGCGCGGTTGTCATGGACGCCGGAGAAATCGTGGCCGACGGCAACCCCGACATGGTCTTCGAGGACGTGGAGCTTCTCGAGCGACACGGCCTTATGTAAACCCGCGCGTCGAAGGCGGATAACGCGCGGTCGTCGCTCCCCCGTGCTGTGATAGAATCACGATGTGGGGATTGGAGTTGACTTCGCGAGGTAGCATGGTAGAAATCACGAAGCGCAAGATACTAGTAGTTGACGACGAAGTCCCCCTGCTCGAGGTCATCAAGACCAACCTCGAGATAGAGGGCTACGATGTGATCACCGAGATGAGCGGCGAGACCGGGCTGGTCTCGGCGGTCGTTGACCAGCCGGACGTCATCATTCTCGACATAATGATGCCGGACGTCGACGGATGGGAGATCTGCCAGAGGTTGAGGTCGGACCCGCGCACCAAGTACATCCCCGTGATCATGCTGACCGCCCTCGACGAGACGCACCACGTGGTCAAGGGCTTCGAGTGCGGCGCGGACGACTACCTCGCCAAGCCTTTCGACAACGCCGAGCTTTTCGCCCGCATCAAATCCGTGCTGACCAAAGCAAGCAAGGGAATGGCGGTCGATCCGCTGACCAACCTGCCGGGCAAGCACCAGATATACGAGGAGACCCGGAAGAGGCTGGAGCGCCGGGGAAAGTTTTTCGCCTTCATGTACGTGGACATCAGCAACCTGCGTCTCATCAATTACCGCTACGGCATCGACCGCGGCGACAAGGTTATTCAAAGCCTTGGCAATATCCTCCGGGAAATCGTCAAGCCGAACGAGGAGTTCCTCGGCTACATGGGCGAGGACGACTTCGTGATCCTGTCGGTGCCCCTCAGGGTCCAGCACATCTTCGCCAGCCTGGCGACACGCTTCGACAAGGCTTTCTGTGAAATCTGCCCGGAGATGAAGGACGAGAGGGAGACCGGCGGCCAGAAGCCCGTCAAGCTCGCGGTAGCCGTCGTCACCAACGAGAGAAAGCAGTTCGGCGATCCCCTGCAGATCAAGAACGTCGCGCTGGAGGTCTTGAAGAAAGCCCGTGGCGCCGCCGATCACAGTTACGCCGACCTCAAGGACACCACGCTCTAACGGCGCCCGCCTTCCACCCCTTCGCGTACGTGGGACTCCTGACGGCTGGATTGGACGGCGCGTACCGCCTCGCGAGGCTGGAATATAGAAAGCGCTGGAAAGGAGGGACAGGTGGGGCAGAAGGTTTGGGTAGGCGGTTTGCTTGAGGTCTGACGCAGGTGCACTCCCTACTACCCCACCTGAGGGCGAACATTCTTGTCTTGACTCTTAGTCCATCCAACGTTCCTTCCGGCGGACTGTCGGCCTCGCGGCTTCCGTCCGCGCTACCCGATCGATACTCTCATTGTATACGAACAACAAGCACTTCAGGGTTCAGCCTCTACCAAGATCCACCAGGTTGGGCATTGTGCATCTCGAACCAAGGCACCCTCAAGACCTAATTGAATTATTCGCGTAAAAGCGTAGTGCGCGCTATCCTGCGCCGGAGCGATAGAAGCTACCGTAAGGGTGAATTGCCAGTCACGCTTTCGGGGTATGCGCTCGCCGCGCCTCCGGCGCTGGCTCTACGGCGCGTGCCACTCGTACAGTCAAGGAAACAATCGCCTTTCGCCTGTGGTTTTTCCTCTCCCGGGGCTTTTTCCGAGTGCGGGCGCCGGGGTCGCGTCTCGGTACACCAACGAAAACGTCTTGTCGCGTTCGCCGATGTGGTGACAGTACGATAGTACTCGAGTATGACCGGCAATCCAACCAAAACCGGGTGATCGGGCAAGCGCGAGGTTTCGCCCCATCCCCGAGCGGGCAGACGCATTTTCGTGACATTTCCCGGTGATTTCCGCCTTATTATTTTATCGCATCCGTTGCCGCTTGGTCCAGCGCGGCACCGCGGTGTACGCTTGAGGTGGATGGAAGAGCTGATTTCAAACTTTACCGGGTTCATAGCGCAGCGCTACCGGCAGAACGGCCGGGTCAACGTATTCGATGAGACGCGGAGGGACGCTTTCGCGAGAGTTCCGGTCCCATGGGTGCGCTTCATCGAAGAGAACGGGTCGCGCGTATCCGGAGCCCTCGAGGACGAAGAGGTCCGCGGAGTTCTGATTGAGCTAATGGCGGAGCGAACCCTCAGGGCGATAGGCTCGTATAACCAGTTCGCCGAGATATCCCCCCGCGAGCGCGGCCGCCTCAGGGCGTTATACGGGGAGCTGGCCGCGAGTATGCGATGCCTGACGAACGGCTCGGGCAACGCCGGCGGACTCGAGAGCCGCCTTTCCGAAGCCTTGAGGCGACACTTCTCGGCGTTGCGCTCCTTCATGGGATCAGTCCGCGACGCGGATCTGCTCCGGGCAGGCGGGCCGGTGCCCTGCGCGGAGTACGGCCCCGCCTTCCAGTTGGAGAGACTCGGCGTCTCCCCCGAAGTCCTCGGGGAGCCCGTGCTCGACCTGGGATGCGGGCGGAGCGGGCTTCTTGTCCGGTTTCTCCGAGGTCTCGGGATTGAAGCATTCGGCGCGGACAGGTTCGCGGGACCGTCGCGATTCCTCATCAAGACGGACTGGCTGACTGCTTCCTTCGGTGACGGCAGGTGGGGGACCGTGCTCGCGCACATGTCCTTCTCGAACCACTTCACCCACCACCACCTCAGGCGCGATGGAAGGTTCGAGGAGTACGCCCGTGCCTACGTGAGGTTGCTGCTATCGCTGAAGCCGGGCGGGGCGCTCATATACGCCCCCGGCATGCCATTCATCGAGTGTTCTCTGCCCCGGGACCGGTTCGAGGTCACACGATCGGGATTCGCGGCGCCTGCATCATTCGCCCGAGAATTCGAGGTCTTCGATACGGCCGCCCTCCCAACCCCCTGCCCGACCCGCGTTGAACTCCTCGCTTGATCGGCGGCCCGTGCCTTTCGCTTAAACAGAGCGCGCGGGCGGCTACCTCGCCCCGAACCGGCCTTTCTTCGCTTTCGGCTGGAACGCTCCGGTTATCGCCTTCGGGTTGTACGCCGCGGGCACCTGTCCCGTGACGGCGTAATCGTAGAGGGCGGTCGACAGGATGCCGGTGAGGCTGGAGCTCAGAATGGCGAGGACGGCCCAGTACATGAGCACTATCGCTACCACCGCGATAATGAGCGCGGCGTTTTTCGTGAACGCTATCGCGACTATCGGGAGTATCCCTATGAGCGCCAGGAGGAAGAAGACGAGCCCCAGGCCGAATCGCGCCACCACGTTCTCGCCCCAGGTCCGCTTGAATATGCTCGCGGACTCCTTGATCGAAGCGAATACGCCGTAACCCTGGAACACGTAGACCGGTATCACGAAGAACACTATGAGGTTCCAGACGAAACCCAGCAGGCCGGTTATGATCTCGCCCACCCAGCCGAGTTGGTCGCGGATGATCCTCAGGATCAGGCCGACGGTGGCGCTGATGAGCGCCCAGCCCGCGACCTTTCCGACATTGCTCCACGCGACATCGAGCCCGTATTTGAAATCAGGCTCCTGGCCCTGGAGCGCAAGCTTCGCGCAGGCTACCAGCCCGGTATTGAAGAAGATGACCACGAACGAGCATATGAAATAGAAGATGGCGAAGAACACGTAGAACCAGACCTGGTTCGTGATCTCACCGTCACTCGCTCCCGAGAGAAAAACAGCGGGAACCGCCAGGGCGGCGATCATGACGATCGTCACCAGCGCCGAGACTATCGGGAACAGCACCAGCGACCTGTGCTCCCTCAACACGCTCCAGCTCGACTTCAGGAGCGTCATACTGTTTGACCACGTACCTGCCATGGCTCCCCCTTCAAAGGATTCGCGCGCTTCCATCTTATTACCAGGAATCGTCTCGCGAGGCAATCCCCCGCCGGGACGATCGGGTGTCAACCGGCTTTCTCGAGGACTTCGCCCTCGCGCTTCTTCCGCTCGTGAGGGCGTGTGAGCTTGAGGGCCGACTCCGCGACGATAACGGTAAGCCCCGCCCTGATGAATTCCACGTAGCTCGGGAAAACCATGTAGCGCCTGACATACTCGGGCGAGAACTTCAGGTCGAAAGCGTAAGAGGAGACCAGTGGGAACACGCGGTCCAGGGTATTCGCGATTCCGCGGAGTAACCTGTTCGGCCTGCGCCCGCTGTCCGGCCTGTAGTACTGGGACAGGCCCAGGAAATGCAGCGACATGTAACGGTACCCTTCCTCCTCGAGGAAGACGGCGGTCCTGGCGATAAGGAAATCGGTAAGCGGTGGGGGCGAGCCGAAATCCGTGCGCGTGATGTCCAGCGAGTAACCCAGGCGGGGGTACATCGGCACGAAGTATAAAAAACCTATCGGCTTCGAGCCCGAGTCGTAAGCGAGCGAGAGCAGGCAGTCCGGGTCGCCGGCGCTCAGCAGCCGGCCGAGCCCCATCGAAAACCCGGTCTCGGGGTTGTCGCCCCTCCACGTGCGCGATATCTCCTGGAGCTCGTGCCGCACGTGCGCCGGTATCCCCGCGTTGTACATGAACTCGACGGAGATGCCCTTCTTTCCCACCTGGTTGACGGACTGCCTCAGCTTTCTGACGCTCCTGCCCTCGAGCGTGAAGCGGGTCACATCCACCCACGCCTCTTCCCCCAGCATGAACACGTGCACTCCCAGGTCCCGAAGGATCCCGGCCGTCCTCTCGCCCTGGCCCACGCCGCTCATGCGCCATCCCATGCTGACGCAGTAGCTCTTGAACTCACAGAGAAGCTGTTGGTGCAACTCCTGCGGCCCGACAGGATCGGCCGACATCATCGCCATGCCCCCGAGAACGCGGTAGGCGAGAAAACATTCCTCATCGAGGAAGAAGTAGCTCTTACCCTTCCTGGTATTGAAGTAGGAGAGGCTGTCGCCCCCGTGGCGCTCCAGAATCCTCCGGGCCGGCTCCTCTTCCGCCCAGTCGTACTCCGCCGGTGCCCCGTGCGGCCTGAAGAGGAGGAACAGCACGTATGCGATCGCCGCAATGCTGACGATAATGAGGGAGTACTTGAAGACGAGGTCGTTGCCCTCGAACCGGATGCTGCTCCTGCCAGCAACGAGCAGCCAGGCGTTCTTGATGAGAGAGAAGCCGCCTCCGGCGATCCCGTACTCCCTTCTCTCGAGGTAGAGCCCCACGGTGCCGTAGACCGACAGAAGCGGGATGCAGACGATCGATACCAGCAGCGCCTTCTTCAGGTAGCGGGTGTCGGGATTGACCTTGAAAGCCGGCCAGGAAGTGAGAAAGAAGGCCGCTATGGCGATGTTCAGGATCGCCCAGGGCACGTTGTATCCTCCGGCCAGGTTGAAGACCGCCTTCACGACCACGAAGGAAACGAGGACGACGAGCGCCGCCCTCTTCCTGAACCAGAGGTGGTAGGCGAGATAGATCATCAGCAACGCGAACAGCATCGGGAAAACCCAACTGCCCGTCCAGCGCGGAACCTGGAAGTACCTGTTGACGTGGAGCACCGTCTCGTCCGCGCCGACGGCTTCCCCCAGCCCCAGCGCCGCGAGCAGCAGAGCGTAGAGCACCGCGAGCGAACTCACCAGTGAAAGGTAGTATTCCCTCAGAAGGGCCGCCCGGCTCGGTGCCTTGCGTTCCTTGATGCGTCTCTTGTTTATCGGCATGGCTTCCCCGGGAGCGGCTCGCGTCTCGCCATCTATCCTTTCTTGCCCACCTCGAGGTAAGCGTATCCGCCGTAAACGTAGGATTCGGTTACCTCGCACAGTCCGCCCGGCACCGCCGGTCGCGGCTCTCTGAAACCCGGATTGACCCTGGAGATGAGCCGCTTCTTCCAGCCCTCCGGCAGGGCCGGATCGAAAGCTTCGTCACCCCAGGAGACTATGCCGCCGGACTTCACCACCCGGACAAACTCCAGCAGCGCCGCGGCGGGATCGTTGAAGAGGTTGACTCCCCCGAAGTGGAAAAGAGCGTCGAAGCTGCCGTCCGCGAACGGGAGGTGCATGCCGTTGCCCTGGACCAGCCAGGTTCCGAGCAGGCGCTGACTCTTCCTGCACTGCTCGAGCATGCCCATCGAAAGGTCCAGCGCGACCAGTTGGCCGCTCTCCGTGATCGCGTCCCGGAGATACTGCTGGAAAACCCCCGGACCCGGGGAAACCTCGAGCACCCTCATCCCCGGTTGAAGACCGAGGAGCGATACGATCTCACGGCGTGCCCGCCGGATGTCAACCCCGTTGACGATCCTTCCGAACGCCCTCTCCATCAGGTCGTAGAGCGGGGCGGCGACGTCGTAGAAGCGGTTCCATTTCTTGTCGCGGCCCGCGAGTTCGGGCGGGAAAACGAGCCGCGCGATGCCACCGCCGATCGGATACCTGGACCCGTCCGCTCCGGCCAGGCTTTCGCCCTCGAGGCTGAGGGGCTCCCTCGCCCCAGGGCTCCTAATGATGTCCAGCAACCATCCCGGGTATTCCATTCCGGATGCCGTTGCCCGGACACCCGTAAAACGGTGTCGTATCACTCTTCCTCGAATTGCAGGACGAGGTTGGCCATCTCCTCGCGCTCCTCGAACCCGAGGCGCGCGTAGAAGTCCCGCTCGTAGGAGGGCCTGGTCCTGTTGTTCAGTGTCATCAACCTGGAACAGCCCTTGGTGACGGCGAGCTCCTTCACGTCTTCCATGAGCGTGGACCCGACTCCCCTGCCCCTGGCGTCCTCTCTGACGAATAACTCGGAGATGTAACCCTCGGGTCCGGAAAGAACCAGGTAAGGCAGCCAGTGCACGGAAACGTATCCTACCGCCTGTCCGTCATCGTCTTCCGCGACCAGCACGGTATGGCTCTCGTCCGAGTCGGCGAGCTCCAGGTGCACGAGCACCCGCCTGCGAGTGGCGATCTCGGACTCCTTCTCCGCGTGTGGGAACCATCCCAGCTTGCGGATTATGTCGGCAATGACCGGCACGTCCTCCTGCTTGGCCCGGCGGGCCGTGATCTTTGACATCGTCTCTTCACCATCCTTCTCGAGCGGCGGGCGTCCGCCGCGCACCGGGAGACGGGCGCCGGCCGTTTACCGAATCAGGCGCTCGACCGCCTTTCTCCAACACGAACGGGTATTCCCCAATAGTCTATTCGTAAAGCTCGCCGGGCTTCCACCCGGGCACGCGGGGCGGGGTCGTGCTCCGCTCCCGGCTCGAGGGTGCGGAAACGCCCTCGAGTGTTGTTTTTCCCCTCCGGCCGGCGGAAGCCGGCAGGGGCGGGTCCGCTTGCAGGCTCCTTCCTTCTGACCTCGAAGGGTTAAGGGCGGATTCTTGACTATTCCGTGAATTGCGCGAATCCACCCGGGAAGGGGATTGGAGTTGGCACACGTGAAAAACGACGCGATCGAGCGGCCACCGGGGTCCCGCGGAAGGCGCCGCGGGACGGGCGACGCTGAGGCGAACCCGCTCCGCGTCTACAGACGGCTGTTCTTCGGCGTCATGGCAATCGCCGTGGTCGTTCACCTGTTCGTCGATATCTACTACCTCCTCGTCGAGAATGGAACCCTGGGCGGATTCATGTTCGACTTCTGGCTGACGAACGTGCTGATAATAGGCCTCGTCGTGCCCTCCTACTACATGACCAAGCGCGTGTTCCTGAGGTACCTCGAGTCGCAGGCACGCTTCGACCGGTTGGCAGACTCGCTTCCCGAGGTTGTATTCGAGATGGACCTCGAGGGCGGATTGACTTACTGGAACGACAGGGCCCTCAAGGTGTTCGGTTACACGCGCGAAGAGGTGGAAAGCGGCCCGTACGACGCCTTCGACGGCATCGCCGCTGAAGACCTCGACCGGGCGAAGGAGAATTACCGGCAGGTAATCACGCGGGGAGCCATGAGTTCCATCGAGTACACCGCGAGGCGAAAGGACGGCCGGACTTTTCCGGTGATTGTCTCCTCCAGCCCGATCCAGCGCGACGGAAGGACGGTCGGGGTGGGCGGCATCATCACGGACATAACGAAACGCAAGAAGGACGAAGAGGAGCTGCGCCGGGTCAACGCCGAACTCGACAAGTTCGCCCAGACGGTCTCCCACGACCTCAAGAACCCCATACACAGGGTCATGCTTTCCTGTCATGTCATGCAAGAGTTGCTCGAAGGGCCGATCACCGGGGAAAAGACCCGCAAAACCAGGGAGGTGCTCGGGATAGCTTTCGGCGGTTTGAAACAGGCGCACAGGCTCATCGAGGACCTATTGACCCTGGCGGAGTCCGGCCAGGTGCCCTGGATCGTAGAAAGCGTGGACCTCACCGGGCTGGTCAGGAGTATTGTCGAAGAGCGGACCGACCTCATCACCGAGAAGGGGGTAACCGTGGAAGTCGACGACGACCTTGGCGAGATCCTCGCCTCCCCCACTCAGCTCCACCAGTTGTTCGACAACCTGATCTCCAACGCCGTCAAGTACTGCGGTGGCGAACAACCGGTCGTCGAGGTCCGCCGGCTCGCGGCGTCCGGGGACGGGGGCGGCCGGTACCTGGTGCGCGATAACGGCCGCGGGATACCCGACGACCTCATCGACTCCCTCTTCCTGCCTTTCGTGAAAGGCCCCGGGGGCGAGACGGGGGTCGGGCTCTCGATCGCGCACAAGATAGCGGGAAACTACGGGGGCGCCATCCGTGCCTACAACGACGGGGGCGCCTGCTTCGAGTTCACGCTGACGAGCGCGGCGGAAGACTCCCGGCCCGATTCCTAGTCCGCGCTGTCTCTAATACTTCCTCTTGAAGCTCCCTTTGCTGAATGCCGCGTCCCTGTTGCCGGGGGTCCAGTGCCAGATACCCCAGTTCGCCTCGTAGTTGCCGGTGTCATAGTAGACGGACCCGCGGGCCCTGGGGGCCTTGGGCGGCTCGTCCACCGCCTCGAACCAGAACACCTTGATATTCCCGCTCTTCGCCCAGGCTTTGACCTTGGCAAGGTAGTCCCGGGCGTTGGCGGCCGTGAACAGCCTGTCCCTGGAGTCCTTGAAATCGCTCCTGGTGGGCCAGCCGGTCTCCCGTATCTGCAGCTCGACGTGCTTGAGCCCCCAACTGTTAAGCTTGTTCCGGGAGCGCTGGTAGTAGTCGGTCTTCAGGCGTTGGATCGCCTTGTCGGTGCTCGTCACCGGGTTCCCCGCGGGCTGCCTGTCCTTGGCTTCGTTCGCCGGGTGCGCGGTAATCTGGACGAAGTCGCAGTGGGAGGCCACGGTCCTGCAGGCGCTTTCCGCCGCGGTCGTCCACACCCCGCTGTCGAAGCTGGTCCCGACTTTGACACGTGAACCGTGGGGATTGCGTTTCGCCTTAACCTGATTTATATACCTGACCATGTCGCGCGCCCATTTCGTATAGCCGTACTTAGGGTCGAGGTGCGAGAGGACCTCGTTGCCGATGACAACGTTGCCGGCCACGCCGTTTTCCACCAGGGCGCACGCCCTGCCGATCTGGACGGCGTTATTGGGGTCGGGAGAGGAAGCCGACCAGATCACCTGGGGACAGACGGATACCGAGAAGCCTTTCCTTCTGGCGGTGGTCACGAACCTGACGTCGTCGTCCCAGAGAAGCCCGTAGTTGGTTACCCACTGGGCGAACGGAGCAATCGTATCGAAGTAGCGGTTCATGTAGGCCTGTGGAATAGGGCTGTAGTCCTTCGAGCTGTATTTCTGCCAGTACCCGCAGCATACGCCGTAAAGCTGTTTGCCTCGGGAGTCGGCGGTACACGCGACCCCGTACATCGAGCGCTCCGCTATTACGGGGCCGGAGGAGGTCACGCGGGTGGCGACTTCCCAGGCGGAGCCCACCGTGTCGGCGGCGTTGAAGGTGGCCCTGGTCCCCGGCTTGATAACGCGGGAAGGCCCCTGTACCGCTCCCTCGCCCGTCATGTAGGTCAACTGGACATCCGCGTCCCCGGGGCCGGGGTTCTGCACCAGTATCCAGGTCTCGAAGCCCGCCGCGGTGCAGCCCTCGGCGAGGTTCCACTCCCGGGAAGCCTCGCGGGCGCCCAGGGAGGCGGTCGCCCAGTCACCCCCGTACATCGAGCGCTCCGCTATTACGGGGCCGGAGGAGGTCACGCGGGTGGCGACTTCCCAGGCGGAGCCCACCGTGTCGGCGGCGTTGAAGGTGGCCCTGGTCCCCGGCTTGATAACGCGGGAAGGCCCCTGTACCGCTCCCTCGCCCGTCATGTAGGTCAACTGGACATCCGCGTCCCCGGGGCCGGGGTTCTGCACCAGTATCCAGGTCTCGAAGCCCGCCGCGGTGCAGCCCTCGGCGAGGTTCCACTCCCGGGAAGCCTCGCGGGCGCCCAGGGAGGCGGTCGCCCAGTCACGTGCCGTGGCCGCGCCCGGAGACTGGTCTCCCGCGCCGGCGCCGGGCGATGGAAGCCGGGGATCGGTGACGGCGCTCGCGGTCAGGCAGGGGCACAGGCACAGCAAAGCCGCCGCTGTCGCGATCATTGCCCGGATAGTCATGGATGGCTTATGGCGCATTTTTACCTCGCAGTGAATCGATTGTCTATTTTCGCGCGTGTTGACCCTCTTCGCGTCCGTTCCATCGCGCGCGGTGATTTCCTCCACGGTTGTTCCACGATGACGCAGTCGCAAACCGGACCCCGGCTTTATAACGGGACGCCGGCGATTTGGATATGCCCGGCACGGGTGCGGTCCGCGCCTTTTCTTCGCTTCTCGGATCTACGAGCGATCCGCCCCCGCGGAAGAAAAGATGTGGTCTTCGCTTGTGAGGAGCCAACAGATGAAACGGTTATGTCCCCGCTGACCTATTCCCAGCGCGCGAACGACTCGAAGAAGCAGCGTGTGAACGACTCGAACCAGTTCCAGTCGAGGTACTGGTATACGCAGTGATGGCCCGACGGCAGGATGTGGACGCGAACGTTGGGGTTGTCCATCGAAATCTCGTGAAGCGCGTTCATCTCGGAGATCGGGATGACCGGGTCGTCCTGCGAGTGCACGGCGAGCAGCGGTACCTCGCAGCCGGCGAGATAGTTCTTGCTGGAGGCGTTTGCCACGAGCTCCTCCATCGTGAACCCGTAGTGCCTGGCGGATACCTCCTCCAGGTAACTCGCGAAACCGTACCCGCCGAACGGCCCCTCGAGGAACGCCCTTGTCCCGGGGTCCTCGACGTAGCGCTTCAAGTTCGCGCGCTTCATGTAGTGGTTCGCGCGAAACATGAAGTAGTTGACAATGTAAGGCTCCACGGCACGCGGCTTGTGATCGAGGTACCGTATCATGAATTCCAGGTCCGTTGCGCCGTTGTAGGCTATCGCCCCTCCGGTGAGGTAAGGGTGCTCGCGGGCCATGTAGGCCGCCCGCATCGTGGAGCATGCTCCAAGCGAGAAGCCGGTTATCCCGACCGTGGTTACCCCCGGCCGCTCGCCCAGGTGCTTCGCCGCGGCGAGCAGGTCCTCCCCTTCCCTCCAGCCGAAGGTGGTCGGGCTGAAGCTGAGGCGCTGGCTGCGCCCGTGGTCGCGCAGGTCAATGGTCATGACGTTGAAACCCCAGCCCGCGTACGCCGTGAGCGCGAGCCTGAGGATGTAGTGGTCGTTCTTGGAGCCGCCGTACCCGTGGCAGATCAACAGGCCGGGCCGGGCGCGCCCATCGTCGTGAACGCCTACCACACCGGCGATCGGCGTCCCGTCGAGACTGCTTATGACCACCGGCTCGAAATCCTCCGGGTACGGGTAGAAGCGGCCTGACCACTCGCGGTTCATTCCCAGCAGCGCCACGTAGGAGTTGGAGAGGACTCCGACGGCGAATCCCGGGACGGCGGGCTTGACCGGCTCGAAAGGTATCTCCCCAAGGCGCTCGAGCACCCTGTCCATGTCCACACCTTCTCCGGGTAAACCGCGGCCCGAAGGTCCGCACGGTACGCCCGCGTCCAGCATCCGCTGGAACCGGGCAACCGTCATGGCAAGCGACACGGGCGCAGACAGCAGGAAAGCCCCCGCCGCCAGGGCTATCCTCTTCAATTGCTTCAGGATAAAGCGCATGGATATCTCCTTTACCGTTCCGCCGGTCGGAACCGCCTGCCGTGATGGCGGCGCGCAGGTACGACGAAATGCACCGCTGGTCAGTATATTACAGCCCGGGGACGCCGGGCGCGTTCGAGAAAGGCGCAAAGACTGCGATTGAGAGCCGGGGAGGGCCGGGTCGATTGATGCGCAGGACTTGATCTACCTCGGAGACAACCGCCTGTTCGATTCCATCGTTGAGCGAGACCTCGGGCAGCGTGTCGAGCAACGGCCGGGGGGACGGTGTGCCAGTGCTCGGAACGGAAGTCGCCTTTTCATTTCACTTGTATTAGGATTTGAAAACCGGAGAGACGGAATCCCCGACCGGGCACTTCCAGGGAACCGATGGTTGAACTCCTGAGGAAACAAGGGTCGTGTGAGGTCGAATACGGGCGGCGGTTTGTGAAGATCGTGCATATCACAATCACTCATCCGGGATTCACGGGTTCATCCACGCCGAGTGCCGGGCGGCGGCATCGCTGCGATAGAATTATGAGCCGTTGATCCGGGAAAGTGTGAAATGATCCTCGGAAGCCTTTTGTTGCTTGAAAGGAGAGTCTGCCGTTGAGTCGCGTGCCCGGTGTTCTGGCGCTGGCGTTTCTGGTGTGGCTCCCAGGCTTCGCTACGGTGTACGTTCTCGGGAGCCTCTCGCGTGAACGACGCGCCATCAGAAACCCGTTGAAGAACCTCTTCGTCCAGATAGCCGCGGGGCTCGCCGTATGCGCTCTGCTGGCACTGTTCTCGGCGCTGGTGGGTTTCTACAGCCCGTGGGCATGGTCCGCGATGGTGGTCTTCTACTCGCTCGCGGCCATTGTCGTCGGCAAGCTGCGCGGCACCCGCCTGCTGGAGGCCGTCCCCTTCAGGGTCAGCCTTCTAAAGAAAAACGTCGGCATATTGCTGATAATGGCAATCGCTTTCATCCTCCTGCTCCCCCCGTTCATGACCGTATTCGCGGAGCGAGACGACGGCGTCTACTCCACCACTGCGGCAATCATTCGCAACACCGGGAAAGTCCACGTGACCGACACGTTCATGAGCGAACTGGAGCCCGAGGAGCTTCCCCTCTTCTACAGGTCCTTCAGGCCCAGAGAGGAGCTGCGAATCCAGGAAAAGGGCTTCATGGTGAGGGATTTCTCCAAGGGCCTGGTGATACCCCAGTTCGTCTATCTCTATCAATCCCTGCTGGCGGTGTTCATGTCATTCCTGGGCTTCAAGGGCGGCTTCTTCCTGCTTACGGGGATGGCGGTCTTATCGACCCTGGCGCTCTACCTGATCGGCTCGAGGATCTCAGGCAAATGGTGCGGCGCGATCGCGGCGGCTCTGCTTTCGGTGAATCTCATCCAGATATATTTCGGCAAGTGGACCGGCCCGGAAATACCGGCGCAGTTCTTTTTCCTTTCCGGGATGTACTGCCTTCTCGAATATCTCAATGTCACATTCCGCCAGGAGGACCGGCGCGAGTGGCTCTGGGGTGTTATGTCGGCGATTCTGCTGGGGTGTTCCATGTTGGCCCACGTAGAGATGTCGTTGATGCTTGTGCCGATTCTCTTTTATGGAGCCCTGATCTTCATCGACGGGGGGCTGGCCTCTCTGAAAGCAACCAGGCACTTCTTCATGCCTTTCCTTCTCGTAACGGCCCTGGCATTGTGGCTGGCTTTCGGGGTCTCGGGTTCTTACACGAAGTCGGTAACCAATGTAACGATGGTCAGGTACCTGCCGGGGGGCTGGGGATCGCTGGCCTTGATCGCGGTCCTGGCGCTTGTGCTGACCCTCCTGCTGAGAGGGCCGCTGCACGGAGTCTACCTCTTCATCCGGCGGCGAAAGAGGCTCGTCCTCTTAATCGCGGTGGTCCTGCTGGTGGCCGTCTCCATTGTCGGCTGGTTCGTAAGGCCGTCGTTATACCCCCCCGGGGAGCTTTTTAACGCGGCGCTCAAAGCGAAGATCTTCCCGGCCTTCGTGTTCTACCTGACACCGCTGGGCGCCGTGCTTGCGATAGCGGGCTACTGCGTTTTCATGATTCACGGGTTCAATAAGCGCCAGGCTCCCCTCCTGTTTACGGGTCTTGCGTTCAGCGTGATCTTCCTTTATCAACCGCTCGCGGCCTGGTCTCTCATATACACGATGCGCAGGCAGGTCCCGGTAGTCCTGCCTTTGGCTCTGCTCATGGCGTCATACGCTCTGGTGGAAGCGGAGCGGCTGATCAAGCGCCGGTTCTCGAGAAAGCCGGCCATGGTTCTCAAGATAGTCCCCGCCGCCGCCCTGGTGTGCCTGTTGGCATGGTCCCTGGTGTTGAGCCTTCCGACCTCTCGTATAGGCGAGGGCTCGGAATCGCTCGCGCTCGCCCACAGTATCTCCGACATCGCGGAAGGAGATTCGGTAATAGTCTTCGACAACAATGCGGGCCACGTGATCGCTTCGCCGGTGCGGTATTTCTTCAATCGCAAGGTTGTCAAGGTGCGATCCTCAAAAGTTGAAGTGAAGCCGGAGCTCCGCGCTTTCTTCGAGAGACAACTCAAAAAAGGCCCTGTCTATATAGTCACCATGGGGGACAACGAAAACCTGGCCGCGCTGGGTCTCGAGCTTGAATACGTGGGGCGCGCCTCCCTGGAAGGGGATTTCCTGGAGCAGACCATCGAGGCGCCAAGCACGAAGACTATGCACTGGGCCATGGAAGCGTTCAAGATCTTCAAGCTGACCTCGGTGAAACCGCTCGGCGGGAACGCCCTTCCGGAGAACGCCCGGCCGGGTTGAAATAACCACGGGGGTCGAGCCCGCCAGCCGGTCGTATCTCACTCTAGGCTCATGCACGATCCGTCTGCCGCCGGCCGCCGTTCACCGTCTCGCCGGATTCACCGAGACATGGGCGGGTATCCCGGGATCACTGGGAGGCGCGCAGCAGCTTCTCGATCCTGTCCCGGTATTCCTTTTCCGAGGGAAGCATTCCGAACTTGTCAACCAGCCGACCATCCCGGAGTATAGCGAAAACGGGTACCGAGTTGACACCGTACCTCCGCGCAAGCGCCTCCTCTGTCTCCACGTCGATCCGACAGAATCTCACTCTTCCCTCATAGTACCGCGCCAGCTTTTCAATCGTGGGACTCACATACCGGCAGGTGCTGGCCCAGTTAGCCCAGAATTCGGCGACGATGGGCACGTCGCTCTCGATCAGGGCCGGATCGAAGTCCCGGTCAGTGATGAATTCGATCCCGGCGCCGCTCAAGCTCCCCTTGATTCCCTTCGGTTTCACGGGCTTCGACGTGGTCGTCGCGAGCCCGACCGGCAGCGCTATCGCAAGGACGAGCACCACCGCGCCCGCCAGCAACAAGTCACCTCTACGTCCCCGCATGAAATCACCTCCGGCATTCTTTCATTACTCATTGCCTGACCCCGCGCTTCACCCGCGGGGCTCTCTTCCCTGCCTTCTATTTAGAGGTTCGAGCCCGTGGATGTGTTCCAAGCGCACATGGCGCGCCACCATCGAACTCATGCCATCAATCATTTCTTATAGCCGACCAAGACGGAGGACCCCGGAACCCCGGTTCGCCGGCCGGGGCGGCATCCGTCCGGCGATCCCGTACTCACAACCGGCCTGAGGTTCAATTCGACAGGCTCAAAGTATCCATAGACTAACCGCCATGACCGCCATGCCCAGCCCCACCGACACTATGGCGAGGTGGTACCTTCCATAGGAACACGCGGTGGGTACCAGCTCGTCGATCGAGATAAAGACCATTATCCCCGCCACGGTCGAGAGCAGCCACCCCAGCACCGCCTGGTTGATTCGCCCCGCCAGGAACAGTGCCGCCACCAGCGCTCCCAGCGGTTCCATTATCCCGGACGCCAAAGACCACAGGAACGCCTTACCCCGGCTGCCCGTCGCCGACAGGACGGGGGCGGCGACCGCGAGCCCTTCGGGGATATTGTGTATGGCTATGGCTATGGCGATCGAGGCTCCCAACTGGACGCTCTCGAGGGTTCCCGCGAAGGTCGCCATTCCCTCGGGAAAGTTGTGGATGCCTACTCCCAGCGCCACCAGGAGTCCCGTTCTATATACCGCGGCGTTACCTCCTTTCCTGGGCGTGTACTTCTCCGCCATGTAA
>CAZAIS010000003.1:0-26327 GCA_964485255.1 uncultured Acidimicrobiales bacterium
TAAATGTCGACCGGCTCCCCGACGATCTTGTCGAGCTCGATTATCGCGCCTTCCCCAAGGGCCAGGACGTCCTTGACCCTCATCCGGGTCCTGCCCAGCTCGACCGTTATGTCGAGCTCGACGTCCATGATTATCTGGTAGTTGCCGCCGGGGTCCGGTCCCTCGGGCTGGCTCGTGAGGGGCTGGAACTCCGCCCTTCCGACAGTAACAGGAACCTCGGGCGCGGCCCTTGGCGCCTCCTGCGCCACCGGGGCGTCCGCCATCGGGGCCGGCGCCGTCTCCTCCGGCGGCTTCTCTTCGATGGGAGGTGCGGGCGCGGCGGCGGCCGACTGCGCTTCTTCCTCGTCCAGGAGCTCCGAGGCCAGCCTGGCGGCGAAATCGTGCGTCATGAGCTGGAGCATCTCGCTGTTCACGAGGTCGTCGACTACGAACTTGAACGAGACCTGGAGGAACTTGTCTTCCTCGTTGAACGGGGCGGGAAGGTTTTGGACGTCCTCCTCGAAGTCCATGACGTTGACACTCGGCGGCGAGATGTCTATGTCCCGTCCGATCATCTCCGACATGGACACGGCCGCTCCGCCGACCATCTGGTTCATCGCCTCGGCCACCGTTCCCGTCCGGTAGTCGTCGAGCGGCTCGGAGGCCATGGCCAGGGGGTCCTCTTCCTCCTCCATCAAGCTCGCGATGATGTTGGCGTCCCTCTGCTCGATCACGAGCAGGTTGTCCCCCTCGAACCCGGCACGGTACTGTATCTTGACCATCATGCTGGGGATCGGGTGGGCCTCGCGCATCTCGGTCCACGTCAGCGATGTTACGCTGGGCGTGGATATCTCCACGGTGCGCTGCAGCAGCGAAGAGAGCACTGTCGCCGCCTTCCCCATGGCGATGTTGAAGAACTCCCCGAGGGCGTCATTCTGGTCCTCGTCGAGCGCCGGTGGGCCTACGTCGCCCGCGACCGCGTCGGCCGGGGCACCCTCGGCGACAACCCCGGGGGCACCCTCCTGCGCCGTCTCTTCGGGGATCACCGGCGCTGTCGCCTCCTGCGCGGAGGCCTCATCCCCGGCCGCTCCCTCGCCGGCCGCGCCCGCGTTCTCATCCTGCCCCTTGAGCAGGGCGTCTATCTCTTCCTGGGAAAGCGCTTTGTCAGCCAATTTTCCTCCTGATGAAAGACGGACGGCCCCCGGGCCGTCCATGGCTTTCCGTCTTATTGTCCAGCGGCCGGCCTTGCCCGCCGCGGATTTTCAAGTTCAAAGAATAGAGCCCAACGCTTTCGTCCTTCCCTGGGTGCATGGGTGCCAGAGCGGGGTGGTCAAGACCTCGCACGTGAGGAACGAATTTACATCGGGCTCCATCACTTGGCCCGCCGCCCGTCCTGGGCAACGGAAACCTTGTTTTGTCTTTTCAATGTACATGCGCCGCGGGGTCCCGCCCCGATGACGCTTACCGGCGCCTCGCGCTTTCCGTCAAGCAAGAGCCTTCGAGATCGTCTCGAGCACCCTGTCAGGCTCGAACGGCTTGACTATGAAATCCTTGGCGCCCGCCTGGATGGCCTTGATAACCATCGACTGCTGCCCCATCGCCGAGACCATGATGACCCTCGCGTTGGGGTCAATGGTCTTGATCTTCTGCAGGGCTGTGATGCCATCCATCTCCGGCATTGTGATGTCCATCGTTACTAGATCGGGCTTGAACTGCTCGTAGTTCTCGACCGCCTGCCTCCCGTCGAGACTCTCGGCGACGATCTCGAACCCGTTCTGCGAAAGGATGTTCCGTATCCTCTTTCGCATGAATGCCGCGTCATCGACGATCATAATTGTTTCTGGCAAATCAGACCCTCCCAGACCCAGAGACATCGAAACTGATGCTACCGCCTGCCGTCACTCGCTCCATCAACCCAAGAGGGTAAGCGTCGTCGAAAATGGAGTGATAGAGACCGCTCGGGGCGGCGCCGGGCTCGCTCATCAGGACTGCGCGGCAAGCGAGGAGACGATGAGGTCCATGCTGTTGCAGTCGGCTATGAAGACCACGTGCCCGCTCGAGAGAAATCCGCCGCTGACTATGTCCGTTTCGATTATGAGCGCCTCGGCCGCCTCGGGGTTGACGCCTACCAGTATCGCGTTGATGAAGGCCCCCAGCATGTCCGCGGTGCAGGAGGAATCACCCGGGGCCGCGACGACCCCGCAGAAGCTCGTCACAGCCTCCAGGTAGGCCCGGAAGACGATACTGCCGGTGACTGATATCGCGGACAGGCTGTTTGTTGTGAAATTCCTGCCCTCGCCGGGTTTCGTCAGCAGGTCCACCAGGTTGCGCGCGTCCTCCAGGGACAGCAGGAGCATGATGTAGCCGCCGATGTCTCCTATCACCCGGGCGTATATGCCCATTATCGTCTCTATGGGATCCCCGATGTAACCGGCGATGGACTCTATCGGCATCAGCTTGGCGCGGGGGATGGATACGGTGACCTCACGCCTCAGAAGCTCCTCGAGGATTACCGCCGCGTTCCCGGCGCCTATCACGCCGACCTCGCGCAGGATGTCCGCCTCCGTCTCCCTTAGAATGCGCCGCATTTGAAACAACCCCTTCACTCGCTCGAAGGCGATCCAAACTCGAAGTGTTTTGATAACCCCCGAACGGCGATGAGGACATAAGCGTCCTTCAGCCTCCGGCCCTCGACCGGCGAAAGCGCCGTTCCACCCAGGGTTAACCGAAGCATATGCCGGCGGCCCCGTTCTGCAACCCCACTTACGGCCACGCGGTGTGGTCCAAACGGTTGATTGCCCGGTTTTCCGGCGCCCGTGTCAGGGCGCCTTCCCGTTTCCCCGCGCCCACCCGAAAAAGTAAACAAAAAGTAAAAAGTGAACGACGCCTAGTTGCCTAGTTGATGGAGGAGATGATGCGGTGAGCTATTTTGTCGAGGGAGACAACGGCGTCTACGTGGCCGGTCGCGACGGCGGCCTTGGGCATGCCGTAGACCACGCAGCTCCTCTCGTCCTGCACGAGCGTCATGGCGCCGTTCTCGTGCATGTCCACCAGCCCGTCGGCGCCGTCGGCACCCATGCCGGTGAGTATGACGCCCAGCGCGTTGCCGCCCGCGTACTTCGCCACCGACTTGAACAGTACGTCCACGCTGGGCCTCTGGTGCTGGACGAGCGGGCCGTCCTTGACCTTGACGTGGTACCTCGCGCCGCTCCGCCTGAGCACCATGTGCATGTTGCCCCTTGCGATAAGGGCCAGCCCAGAGCGCACCGTGTCCCCGTCGGCGGCTTCCCTGACCTCCATGGCGCACTCGACGTTGAGGCGCTCCGCGAAGGACCGGGTGAAATTCTCCGGCATGTGCTGCACGACAATCGTGGCGGGGCCGTTGGCCGGGAACCTGGTAAGAACGTCCCTGATGGCCTCGGTGCCCCCCGTCGAGGCCCCTATGGCTACTATCTTCTCGGTGGTGTGAAGCATCGAGAGCCTGTCATTCTCGGGGGCCGCTTCGGCGCGCTGGGCGGTCCGCTCGGCAATATTGTCGATGTTGACCTGGGCCGCCGCCTTGACCCTGTCGATGAGCTGGAGCGCGATGTCCTCCACCGAGTATGAGGAGCCCGGCTTGGGTATGACGTCGACGGCCCCCAGTTGGAGGGCCCTCATCGCCATATCGCTGCCCTTCGGGGTCAGCGAGCTCACTATTACCACCGGGATGGGGCGGAACTTCATGAGCTTCTCGAGAAAGGTGAGCCCGTCCATGCGGGGCATCTCGACGTCCAGGGTCAGCACGTCCGGGTTCAGCCTGAATATCTTGTCCCTCGCGACGTAGGGGTCGGGCGCCGTTCCGACGACGCGAACGGCCGAATCCCTGGAGAGCTCCCTCGAGAGTATCTGCCGGACGACCGCCGAGTCGTCCACCACCAGTACGTTAATCAAGCCGCCCCCTCTATGACCGCAGCCACGGACCCCGGGTCCGCGTGCATGAGTACCTCGACCGGCCAGCCCTCCACGTGCAGCTTCACAAGCGTCTTGCCTCCGTCCTGCCGGGTGGACATCCTCTCGAACTCCCCGTAGGCCATCTCCTCGGGGGCGCCTATGTCGAACTCCAGCCTCGCGCCCGCGAACTCCGGCAGGAACGTGCCGCAGATCATGTTCAGTATCTCCTTGAGGAGGTCGTGGTCGCTAATGGACAGCGCGGCCACGTCGTCCTCCATGCAGAGCATGTTCTCCCCCGCGAGGACGGCGAACTCGCGCGACGACGCTATCGACATCGTGCCCGAGAACGGCCCCTTGAACTCTAGATGGGCGGCGAGCATCTCTTCGACGTCCCCCGCGTCGAGCGCGTTATCGGCATCCGGCGGGTCCACGACGGCGAACGCCGCCGAGGCCAGCACGTTACAGACCACTTCAAAAAGAATCTTCTGCTGAGTCTTCGAATCCATCCCACTCTCCAAGCACGTCTCTTACCGTCCTTCTTATGTCCTCCGGCGTGAACGGCTTGCGCACGAAGGCGCGGGCGCCCGCCTCGAGCAGCCTTTCCACCTTGCTCTCCGAGCCCTCGGTCGAGACGATCACCACCGGGACCTTGTCCAGGTGGCCCTGCTCGCTCATCCGCTCGACGAATTCGCTCCCGTTCATGACCGGCATGTTGAGGTCCAGGAACACCAGGTCCACCCACTCCCGGTTCACGACGTCGAGCGCCTCCTGCCCGTTCCCGGCGTTCCACAGCAGTCCCACGGGCACCCCGGCCATCAGGATCGTCCGGTGAATGATCTTCCTTATGATCTGGGAGTCGTCAACTATGAGGATGTTGAACGCCATGGCACACCGGCTCCTTTAGAGCTCGAAAGTCTTCTCGCTATTCTTCACCAGCAGGCGGCCCGTCTCGATGTCGACCCGGACCGTTCGCCAGGAGTCGCCTCCCACGTCCTCCGCTTCTATGAAAACGCCGTTCTTCCAGAGGATCTTCCTCGTGGCGACGTAGTTGCGCTCTCCGATCGAGAAAAAGCCGTTCTTGTCGAGGACCGCCGAGCCGCCCACCACCTTCACTATCATCCTCTTCTTTTCCGCGCCCAGCTTGTAGGCCGCCTTGAACAGCTTCGGTATGCCTGTGTCGGCATACATGCAGGGGTTGTCACCCGCCCGCTCCGGGTTGCTCTTGGAGTCCGGGAGCTGAAAGTGAAGTATCCCGCTCACGCGCGCCTCGGGGTCGTGCACGATCACCGCGATGCACGAGCCCAGGGAATGCGTGATTATGGTCTCCCCGGGCTCCGAGGAAACCTTCATATCGCTCACTCCAACTACGTGCGGCACGTCGACTCCATGGGCGTCAGGTCTTTCGATACACCGTCGGGCTCGCGGTCTCGAACCCGTAGCTCATTCCCGCGAGGCTCTCGCAGTGGCCGACGATCAGGACTCCCCCCGGGCGGATTACGTCCCGGAAGCGCTCGATGAGGCCGTGCTGCGTCTCCTTGTCGAAATAGATCATTACGTTGCGGCAGAAAACCGCGTCGAACCGGCCTTTCATCGGCCAGGGCGTCATAAGGTTGATATAGCGGAACCTGATGAGGTCCTTGATTGACTGGTTGACCTGGACCAACTGCTCCTTGCCGGGCACCTTGCCCAGGTACTTGGTGCGCATCCCGGCCGGCACGTTCTTCACGCTGTCGGCCGGGTAGACGCCCTCCTTCGCCTTGTCCAGGGCCTTGCTGCTTATGTCGCTCGCGAGTATCAGGGCGTCCATGCGGCCTATTCCGTCGAGGTTCTCGCTCATCTCCATGGCTATGGAATAAGGCTCTTCGCCGCTCGAGCATCCCGCGCTCCAGATCCTCAGCTTCCTGGCTCCCGACAGGGATACCTCCTTGAAAAACCGGTCACGGAGGAAATCGAAGTGCTCGGGCTCCCGAAAGAACCTGGTGTAGTTCGTGGTCAGGCAATTGATCATCGTGCGAAGCTCGTCGTCGTTCTCCTTGACGTAGGCGATGTAGGCGTCGTAGCTGGTGAGGCCGAGGGCGCGCAGCCTCTTGGCGAGCCTCGCTTCCACCAGAGGCTTCTTGCCCCCGTGCAGGTTGAGGCTGCACAGGTCGTAGACCATCGACGTTATCTTGTCGAACTCCTTGTTCTTGAGAACGAATTCAGGCACCTTGCTCTTCCTCGGCTTTCTACGGGACCCGCGGGCGCCTTATCGGCATCGAGAGGCGCGGAGCGGTCCGCGCCTCTCTTGCCGTCATGTGCCCTTTGCGGGCCTTCCCTCAGAACTCGTCGAAGTCTTCGTCGAACGGTATCGACGCCTCGGGCGAGTCCTTCTTGTCCGTCTTCGCCGCCTGGCCCTTGCCAGCGACCTTCGCGGGGGCCGTATCCCTTGTCCCCTCGTACTGCTGGACCAGCTTGCTCAGGTTGCTCAAGTCCACCCCGGACAGGCCCCCGGGCCCGCCCGCGGCCGCCTTGCTGAGCGAGAAGGTGAGCACCATGTCGGAGAGCTGCGTGGCCTGCGAGGCCATCTCCTCGGCCGCGCTCGCGGACTCCTCCGCGATCGCCGCGTTGCCCTGTGTCACCTTGTCCATCTCGCCCATGGCCGCGTTTACCTCCTGGATGCCCTGCACCTGCTCGCGGGAGGCGGCCGCTATCTCGGCCACGAGGCTGTTGACCTTTTCGAAGTTCTCCTTGATCTCCTTGAGTGTCGAATCGACTTCTTCCGCTATCTTCACGCCGCCCTCTGTGTTTCGCACCGAGCCCTCGATCAGGTCGGAGGTGTTCTTGGCGGCCTCCGCGCTCCTCATGGCCAGGTTGCGGACTTCCTCCGCCACGACGGCGAACCCCTTGCCGGCCTCGCCGGCCCTCGCGGCTTCGACCGCCGCGTTCAGGGCCAGCAGGTTGGTCTGGAACGCGATGTCGTCGATCGTCTTGATGATCTTGGACGTCTCGTCGCTGGACGCCTTGATCTCGTTGATCGCTCCGCTCATCCTATCCATTGCCTTGTTCGCGTTGTCGGTGGACGTGCGTGCGTCCTGCGAGAGCTGGCGCGCCTGGTCGGCGTTCTCGGCGTTCTGCTTGCTCATCGCGGTGATTTCCTCGACGCTGGAGCTGATCTCCTCGAGCGAGCTGGCCTGCTCGGCCGCCCCCGTGGAGAGGTTCTGCGAAGAGGAGCTGATCTGCCCGGACGCGCTGGAGAGCTGCTCGGTGGCGTCGGTAACCTGCTGCATCGCCTCGTTGAGGCTCTCCAGCATGTTCTTGAAGGCGTTCCCGAAGATATCCTCCTCGGAGAGGACGCGCACCTGCTCGTCGAGCTTGCGCTCGCCGATGCTGATCGCGATCCCCGCCATGCCGTCCAGGTAGTCTATGACGCTGTTGACTCCGTTCTTCAACTGCTGGTGGTCGCCCTTGTAGTCACCGGACACCCTGGTGCTCAGGTCTCCCTTCGCGGCCAGCTTGCCCAGTACCGCTGTCGACTCCGTGATCGGGGCGATGATGGCGTCCATCATGCTGTTGATGCCCTTGATCATGTTCCCGTTCGAGCCGACGTACTTGGTCGGGTCGCCTCTCACTTCCAGCTTGCCGTCGACGGCCGCGCCGATCAGCATCTCGATGTCCTCGTTGCGCATGTGAACGACGTCGATAAGCGTGTTGAGGTTGTTCTTTATCTCGTTGAAGTCACCCTTGTACTCCGCCGCTATCCTGTCGGGCAGCTCGCCCTGGCTGATGGTGTCCACATATTCGGCCGCCATGTTCAGCGGCTCGATCACCGCGTCCATCGTGGCGTTGAAGCCGGCGATTATGGGCTGGAACTCGAAGTTGATCTTCTCGACATCGCCCCTCTGGTCGAGCTGTCCTTCCGTGGCCGCCTCGGTCATTTTTTCCGTCTCGCCCAGCAGCCCCTTTATGATGCCGCCGATGTTCTTGACGAAGAAGAAACCGAGCAGCGCGGCGATCACGAGCGCGGCGATCATGGTCACCAGGAGCACCACCGTAGCCGTGCTCGCGGCCCCCATCGCGGAATTGCGGGACTTCTTCGACAGCGCCAGGTTCTCGGCAAGCAGCTTGCCCTCGGTCTCGTTCGCCTTCAACCACTCGGCCCTTGCCTCCGTCATCTTCGTGTACATCGCCGCTTCGACGGCCGCTATCGCGGTTGGGCTCGAGTTGTCGCCGACGAGCTTCTCCTTGTCGCGCGCCAGGGTGATGAACTCCTCCGTCTTGGCCTTGAAGCTCGCGTACTCGCTCTTGAGCTGGCTCCAGAGCGTGGGCTCCTTGCCCTCCTTCTTGAGCCCGGCGTACTTGTTCATCAGCTTCTCGTTGTCCGCGAAGGCGCCCTCGCCGTAGTCGCCCCCGCCCAGCAGGTAGTCGAACTGGGCCTGGCGGGTCGTTGGATTCGCGAACATCATGGTGTTCGCCAGCCCGCGCGTCCCGACCAGTATCTTGTTCATCCCTGAGTTCAACGACTCCAGGGACTGTGTCGCGACCATCCGCGTGTCAGCCACCGTCGTCAGGCCGCCCTTGACGCTTGTCATGCCGATAATGCCGACGATGCCGACGGCCAGCGCGACGACGGCCAGCGCCGTGAACGCCAGTATCAGCTTTCTTCCCATCTTTACCCTCTTGAGCATGGTCCCCCCTTTTGGTATTGGAGACTCAAGATTCTTCTGCACCTACGCTCGACAGGGCCGCGACCTCCTCCTCGGTCAACACCGTTCCGATGTCGAGAATGAGGACGACCTTGTCCTTCGCCTTGCCTACTCCCATGATGAAATCCGTCTTGACGCTGACCCCGAAGTCCGGGGTAGCCTCGATATCGCCCTCCGGTATGTCGAGGACCTCCGATACCCTGTCCACCACCACGCCCATCAACAGGTGGTCGAGGTCGACGACTATGATGCAGGTCTCCTGCGTATCGTCTATCGCCTGCATCGCGAACTTGAGCCGCAGGTCGATCACCGGGATCACCTTTCCCCTCAGGTTGATGACCCCCCTCACGAAGCCCGGCATGCGCGGCACCTTCGTGGTGTGTATGAGCCCGATGATCTCCCGGACTTTGAGTATCTCCAGCCCGTACTCCTCCTCCCCGAGCGTGAAAGTCAAGTACTTGTTGAGCTTGCGAGTCTCCGTCACGGCGTTTTCCGCCGTGTCCGCCGTCTGTGTGGTCGACATTGATGTCCCTCCTTCCTGCGCGTCAATCACCCCGCGGTTTGTCTTCCCGTATGCCGTTCCGCTGTCTCTTCGTTCGCCCCACCTCCCGAGATATCCGGACGCGCCCTCAGGCGGACGCGTGAGCCATCTGGACGACGCCCTGCGGGTCGAGTATCAGGGCGACCTGGCCGGAGCCCATGATGGCTCCACCGGATACCGCCTCGACGCTCGCGAACATCTCCCCGAGCGATTTGATGACTACCTGTTGCTGTCCCACTATGTCGTCAACCATCAGCGCGCACCGGCTGCCGTTCTCGCCGATCACGAGCACGAGGGCCTGGCACGGGTCCTTCTTCGCGTCCTCGATATTGAAGAGCTCGTGGAGCCTGAACAGGGGAAGGGTCTCCGAGCGCACGTTCACCATCTCGCCCTTGGTGTAAACGCTCGTCAGTTGATCGAGGGTGGGGCGGAAGGACTCCAGGATCGCGAACGACGGGACCACGTACTGCTCGTCGCTCACCCTCACTACCATACCTTCGATTATCGACAGCGTGAGCGGGAGGCGTATTGTGACCTTCGTGCCCATCCCGGGGGTCGACGAGAGCTCAACGCGGCCCCTCAACTTCTCCACGGCGCTGCGGACGACGTCCATCCCGACCCCACGGCCCGAGACGTCGGTAACCTTTTCGGCGGTCGACAGCCCCTCCCTCAGGATGAGCCCGAACACCTCCGCGTCGGTTAGCCTGGCGTCAGCCTTCACCAGCCCCAGGGACACCGCCTTGTTGAATATCCTGTCCCTGTCCAGGCCCTTGCCGTCGTCCGTCAACTCGATGACGACCTTGCCGCCCTCGTGGTATCCCGCCAGGTGTATGTGCCCGCGCTCGGGCTTGCCGTTCTTGATACGCACGTCCGGGGACTCTATCCCGTGGTCCACGGCGTTGCGCACCATGTGCACGAGCGGGGCGTTGATCTCCTCGACCATGTTGCGGTCTATCTCGGTGTCCTCCCCGGAGGTGGTGAAATCGAGCAGGACATTGGTCTTGGCCTTAAGGTCGCGGACGATCCTGGACATCTTCTGGAAGGTCCCCTTCAGGGAGACCATCCGCATGCTCATGGATAGCTCCTGCAGCTCGCGGGTTATCTTCGCGAGCTGTGACACGTTCTTCTGCAGGTTGGGGTTCTTGGTCTCGAGGATCTCCCGCTCCTGCATGACCATGGAGTGGCTGATCACGAGCTCTCCGACGGCGTCGATCAGGCTGTCGAGCCTGCTCGTCGACACCTTGATGAACCCCTCCCCGGTGCGTTTCTTCGCCTCGGCCTCGACCTCGGCTGACGCCCTACCGCCCTCGGTGTCCCCCCTGGGGGCGTCAGCCGGCGCGGGCCGCTCGGTGGACGGTCCGCCTGTCGAGGCTTTCTTTCCCGTCTCGCGCACGGACTTGAGGTCCGCTATGACTCCAGCGAACGCGGGTGGCGTGGCATATGCCCCGCCGTCGAGCACTCCCCTGAGTTGCTCGACCATGTCCCTGAGTATGTCCAGCGCCTGCAGGGTCACCGTGAAGCATTCGCCGTCGAGGACTATCTTGCCGTCCCTCGCGTCCGAGAGCAGTGACTCCGCGTCGTGCGCGACCTGAACGATGTCGGCCAGCTTGAGGAAACCCGCGCTGCCCTTGATGTTGTGAAATCCCCTGAACGCGCTGTTGAGCGACTCGGCCTCGCGCGGGTTGGTCTCGAGCTCCATCAGCGCCGACTCGGCCAGTTGTATGTACTCCGGGGTTTCCGTTATGAAGTCGAGCACCTCGACCGGGTCGGCGTCGATGGACACCGCGGCCGGCGCCTCGGGGGTCCCGCCCCCGGCGTCGCCCGCGACCCCCCGAAGGTGCGACACCACGGTGTCGAGCGCCTCCTCGTTCATCATCGCCCGGGCGCCACCCTCGGCGCGGGCGCTGAAGTACTCGAAAAGCACGTCCTTCATGTCCAGCAGGACCGTCACGTGCTCGTGGGACGGCTTCGCCGCGATCGCCCGCACCGCCGGCTGCAGGCAGCCGACCAGCCCGGCCAGCGAGCCCGAGGCCTCGGGCTCGCCCTCGAGCATTCGAACGTACGTGAGGACCTCCTCCACCGCGAGCGCGTCGCCCTTCTCCAGGAGAAGGATGCTCTGCTCCATCTCCTCGAGAAGCACCACGTGTCTCTCGATCCGGTCCGCCTCTTCGCCCGATATCTCCTCATGCTCGTCGGCCTCCGGCTCGCACGGGCCGGCATCCTTCAGCGCCGCCAGCGTCTTCTGCATGGACTCCATCGCCACCGATGCGACGCGAACCCCGTCGGCGGGCTCGCACGCTTCGCGCTCGATGTCCTCCAGCGCTTCGCGCATCGATGCCAGGTCGGCTCCCAGGCGCGCTCCCAGAACTGGGTGCTCGTCGATCCGCGCGAACACGTTGCGGGAGAAGCTGATGACGTTGGAGTCCTTTCCCTCCATCTCCTCGAGGAGGCCGAACAGGACCGCGAGCTGCATCTCGAAATCCTCCAGGACGGCCCTGTCCACCGCCGGGAGGTCCCGCGACACGGCTTCCCCGGCGGGCTCGGGCTCCCCGCCCGCCCCGGCGGCGTCGGCTTCCGCCGCGCGGCAGAGCCTGTCTATCGCATCGGAAAGGCGCTCGTACCCTTCGTCGAAGGAAGCGCCCCCCTTCTGGATGCTCTTGATGGCGTCCACGGCCGCGTCTATGGCGCCGGCCGCGGGCTCCGGGAGCCCTTCTCGTTTCCTCAGGCGCTTGAGGGCCGCGCACGCCTTTTTCAGGGATTCGGGGTCGTCTTCGTCCAGGCCCGCGACCCTGGTCGCCATCTTCTCGGCGGCCTTGACCAACCCGTCGGCTTTGGCGCTCAATGGTCTACCCCCCACCTTGGTGTCTTTGATGCCGCATGGGTGTTCACCCGGCCTGTCCGGCCGGGCCCCTCGTGGGACCGCCTGTGGAGCCTCCCCGAAAATGAGGACGCGCCGTTACCGGAGAATCCGGTGACTTCTCGTGATTCGAACACCCATGCTCCCAATTCGAATGCGAAAACATATTTTTTGCGACCAGGTACTCATCCTACGGATTGCCGGCCGGAAGAAATCACTCCATTGGTGTAAGCCACCGGGGATAAATGTGGGAACAAGGTCGCGCGCCCGGAAAGCGTCGCCCGGGCTACCTGCTCGATGAAAAGGGCTGCCGCCTCTAGAACTCGTCGTAGTTTTCCGAAAGGGGGATCACCGACCCGGAGGACGCTTCGGCGCGGCGCTCGTCCATCGCGCGGGCGCCTTCCGGCAGGGGACGCGGCCCGGCGCGGGCCTTGCCGAGGCTTCGCTCGCGTTCCAGCAGCAGCTCGCGCAGGGCCTGAAGGTCCAGCCCTTCGAGTGACGCGGCGGAGGCAGCGGGGCCTGCGCTCCTGATCTTGAAAGCGCGGAGGATGTCCGACAACCTGGCGGCCTGCGAGGCAAGCTCCTCCGAAGCGCTTGCCGCCTCCTCGGCGCTTGCCGCGTTATGCTGGGTGACCTTGTCCATCTCGCTCATGGCCGCGCCGACCTCGCGGATGCCCTGGACCTGTTCCCGTGAGGCGGCCGCTATCTGCGCGACCAGTTCGTTCACGTTCTCGAACCCATCGACTATTTCCTCGAGCGCGCAGGCGACCTCCTCGGAGATCTTGACCCCGTTGCCGGTGCTCCTCAAGGAGTCCTCTATCAGCTCGGAGGTGTCCCGTGCGGCATGCGCGCTCCTCATCGCCAGGCTGCGGACCTCCTCGGCCACGACGGCGAACCCCCTGCCCGCCTCCCCGGCGCGGGCAGCCTCGACCGCCGCGTTGAGGGCGAGGATGTTTGTCTGGAAAGCTATCTCGTCGATTGTCTTGATAATCCTGCCCGTCTGGTCGGCGGAAGCCTTGATCTCGCCTATCGCCGCGCCCATCCTCTCCATCGACGAGTTCGCCTTCTCGGTGGAGGCGCGCGCCTGCCGCGCCATCTGCCTGGCCTGATCGGCGTTCTCCGAGTTGCGCCTGCTCATGCCGGCGATCTCCTCGACGCTTGCCGCCACCTCCTGGAGGAAGCATGCCTGCCGTGAGGAGCCCTCCGCCAGGCTCTGGCTGGACGCCATTATCTCGTCGCCCGCCGCCCCCAGCCTCGCGGTCGCGTCGGCGGCCCGGCACAGCGCGTCGTTCAACCCGCCGATGAGGCCGTTGACTCCGTCCTTCAGCCGCCCGTAGTCTCCCCCGTAATCCCCCTGCATGGACCGCGTAAGGTCGTTGCCGTCGGCCGCCGCCGCCAGCACGGAGGCGCTTTCCTCAATGGGCTCGAGAACGGAGTCGAGAGCGGAGTTGAATGCCCCGGCGATGAGCGCCAGGTCCCCCGCGTGCCTGGAGACGTCCGCCCTCGCCCGAAGCCTTCCCCGGGCCGCCGCGTCCGCAAGCCCCTCGGCGTCACCCCTGGCGGCCTCGAGGGAAACCGCCACGGTGTCCATGATCCCGTTCAGCCCTTCAGCAATCGTCCTGAAACCTCCCGGGCGCCCCTCGGCCCTCACCCTCCTGTCGAACCGCATTTCGGCGGCGGAGCGCGCCGCGTGTTCGATATCCTCGGTGAGGGACTTGAGGTCGTGGCGAAGCAGGTTCACTTTCTCGAAATCCGCGTCGCGCGCGCCGCGCGCCTGCTCCGGCGCCTGGTCGAATGCGCCCTCGGAAAGCGCGCTCACGGCCTCGAGGACCCCGCGCACGCGCTCAACGTGAAAGCTCGCCACCTCGTTCAAGGTCTCGCAGAGCTCCCCGTAGACCCCTTGAAACCCATCGGCTTGGAGCAGGCGGTCCACGTCCCCGGCCTCGTGCTTTCTCTTGAGCAGGCGTGCTTCCGCGAGCATGGACTGGAGTGTCCCGGCAATCGCGTCCGCCTGCGCGGTGACGGCGGTGCTCCCGTTGCCGCCGGCGCCCGTAACGTCCCCCCTGGCGAGGGCATCCAGGCGCCGTGCCGCGGCCTGCACGGCGGCGGCCTCCTCCTTCGCCGATTCCGCGCGGTGATGAAGCCCGTCGTTGAGCAACCCGAACGGTTCTCTAAGGGAGTCCGGCAGCGGCCTCGTATCGACCCTGTAGTCCAGGTCTCCCTCGCGGAGCGCTTCGGCGACGGCCCGAACCGCCTCCGCCACTTCCTCGTCCCGGGTGGCCCGGGACCTCCAGGCGCGTATCGCCGGAGCCACCTTAGACCTCCTTACGTCAGCCCCGATAACCGGGTGTCCACCATTCCCTTTCCGCCCTCTTGCTGTCCCCGGCCCGAGGCCGACGCCGCCTCGCGGCGCTCCGCGCGATCGCCTACCTCCGCGATTCGAGGTTGATCTGCTCTCGCGGCGGCCTAATCATATCTCCTGCGGCCCGAAAGCAATCCATCATGCGGTGCAGGCCTCCGGGAAAAATGACCGAGAACGAGTCCGGCCGTCCCGGTCTGGCCGGTCCTCCGCGCCGTCGAAAGCGCGCCGGAGGACAGGTACGCGATGGTTGGGCGTCGAGTCCCCCCGCACGCAAAGCGCTCTTTGCCGTTCCGCGCCCAAACGGATGCGGTGCGCCCACCATACGGTTGATGCCCGAAGACGCGCACCTGCATTTCAATACGTATCGTGGGTGTTTTCAAGAGGACAGGTGGGGGAGCCCGCCGC
Organism: uncultured Acidimicrobiales bacterium; assembly: GCA_964485255.1. Classification (GTDB taxonomy): domain Bacteria; phylum Actinomycetota; class Geothermincolia; order Fen-727; family Anoxymicrobiaceae; genus CAZEJS01. The sequence goes on from CAZAIS010000003.1 coordinate 14,757, forward strand.
TCGGGGTGAGCGAATGGATTTGAGTCCGGCTGTTTCAAAAGAGCTATCGCGCGCCATAGACAGGGTCGGGCGGGTAGACATCCTTGTCGCCATCCCGGCGTTCAACAACGAGGACACGGTTTCCTCGGTCATGAAAAAGGCCGCGGAAGGCCTGTCCAACTTCTACGAATCGAAGCGCTCGGTCGTCTTCGTGTGCGACGGAGGCTCCCTCGACGAAACGAAGGCGGTGGCCGCGCACACCGACATCGGGCTGACCGTCAACAAGATAGTAGGGACTTACAGGGGCCAGTCGGGCAAGGGCAACGCCCTGAGGGCGGTATTCGAGGCGGCGCGGCTCATGGACGCCGAGGCCTGCGTCCTGATGGACGCGGACCTGCGAAGCGTGACCCCCGAGTGGGTTCACAACCTGGCGGAGCCGGTGCTCTCCGGCGGCTGCGACCTCGTCACCCCATACTACCGCCGCTACAAGTACGACGGGACGATAACCAACATCATCGTGTTTCCGTTGATAAGCGCGCTGTTCGGCAAGCGCATCCGGCAGCCGATCGGCGGCGACTTCGGCCTGTCCCGCAAACTGCTCGATTTTTTCTCCTACCACGAGGTATGGGACAATTATGTCGGCCAGTTCGGGATAGATATATGGATGACCGTCTCTTCGCTGGCCGAGGGATTCAAAGTCCGACAGGCGAACCTCGGGGCCAAGGTACACGACGCCAAGGACCCGGCCTTCTCCCTCGGCCCCATGTACGTGCACGTGCTGTCCACGCTCTTCAAGGCGATGGGCAAGTACGAGGAAGTCTGGACGGCCATCCAGGGCTCCGAGGACGTCGACGTGTTCGGGAACGCGCTTCCCTGGGAGCCGGACCCCATACCGATCTCCGTCACCCGCCTGGTAAAGGAGCTCAAGACCGGCGTCCAGTATTTCGGCCCGCTCTACGAGCGGATCTTCGCCGCCGAGAGCTACAGCCGCCTGGAGCGGCTCTCCAGGGCCGCCTCCGACGGGAGCGATTTCTACATGCCGGCCGACCTCTGGGCCCGCATCGTTTACGACCTGGCGATCCAGTACAACCTCTGGGAAGCCAATACGCGCAAGCTGATCGACCTGTCCGCCCCACTCTATTACGGCAAGATCGCCTCCCTGGCCAACGAGACGAAGTCCATGGGTACGGACGAGGCGGAGATGTTCATCGTATCCGAAGCACGCAAGCTCGAGGAGATGAAGCCGTACCTGCTCGAGAGGTGGGAAGAAGTTATCCACAATGACCGGAGGGCGCAAGCGGTTGGATAGCAGGGAACGCGATGGCGACGCGGATAAATGGCCCGTTCGAGTGATTGTTGCAAGTTGCGGGGCCATGTTTACAATTACCAGCCTGGTGGATGCTTTCGCCAGGGAAGAAACGCGGCTAAAAGGGGTGTAAGCAGTGGAACCTATAAACGTGCTTATCGCCGACGACCACGCCATGGTCCGCGAGGGCCTGAGCACGGCCCTCCAGACCTCGGCGAGTGTACGCGTCGTCGGAATGGCGGGCAACGGCCGCGAGGCGATCGACAAGGTCAAGGCCTTGAAGCCAAACGTCGTCCTGATGGACATCAGGATGCCGAACATGGACGGCTTGAAGGCGTGCCGCCTGATCAAGAAGTCCTCCCCGGAGACGCAGGTCATAATGCTGACCGTCCACGACGACGAGACGCACGTTCTTGACGCCATCACCGCGGGGGCCAGCGGTTACATCCTCAAGAGCCTGTCGGTGAACGACCTGCTCAAGGCGATCAAGCTGGCCGCTGAGGGCAAGGCAATGCTGCACCCGAACGCCACCAAGCAGCTCATGATTGAGTTCAGGAAGCTCGCGGGGAGCGACGGGGGCGGGTTCTCCCTCTCCGAGAGGGAGCTGCAGGTGCTTCAACTCCTCGCTTACGGCCATACCAACAAGGAGATCGCGAGCGAGCTCACCATAAGCCAGCAGACGGTGAAAAGCCACGTCATCCATATATTCCAGAAGCTGGGCGCGTGCGACAGGACCGAGGCGGTGGCCATCGCCCTCCGCCGCGGTATTGTCGAGTAGAAAGGGTACCGGCTCCCGGAGGTGCCCGCCGCCATTTCGCTGTACCACCGGCGCAATCCAACGCGCCATTCACGGTATCGGCGCGGGGCGGCTTTCGCGTCCCGGGAGGCGTCTATGAGAAACGAGGGCCGACGCGAAAGGGCGAACGACGGGGGGACCTCCGGTGACGCCCGGCGCGACCGCATACTGGTTGTCGAGGACGAGAGGTCCACGGCCCTTATCATGCGGAAGCTCCTCGAGAGAAAGCTCTCGGCGGAGGTCCGCGTGGCGTCATGCTGCGCCGAGGCGCGCGAGCGCATCGCCTCGGGCGGCTTCGACCTGGTTACCCTCGATTACCAGTTGCCCGACGGGAGCGGCCTTGACCTCCTGGGCGAGATCGCCGAAGTAGCCGGGGGCACGCCTGTGATCGTGGTGACCGGCCACGGCGACGAGAAGACCGCCGTTGAGGCGTACAACCTGGGCGCGTCGGGTTACATCATCAAGGACAGGAAGATGGATACCCTCCTGGTGGAAGAGGCCGAGAGGGCGCTAGAGTTCAGGAAGACGATAAACGCGCTCGCGGAGAGCGAAAGGCTCTACAGGATGCTCTTCGACAACGTGGCGGAGCCCATATACACGCACGACGAGAACCTGCTCGTGGTTGACATCAACCAGGCGGCAGTGGACGCCATAGGCTACACCCCCGAGGAGCTGATCGGCAGGAACATCCTCGAGGTCGGCGTCCTGCACCCCGAGGACATCCCGAAGGCTATCGCGAACACCAGGGACCTGCTGAAGACGGGCGCCGTCAAAACCAACGAGTACCGCCTGATCCACAAGAGCGGGAAAGAGCTCGTCGCCCGGATCACCGGGTCGGCGCTTCGGGACGAGAAAGGCGATGTAGTGCTGTTCACCAACGTGGCGAGGATCGTCACCGAGGAGAAGGCCGCCGAAGCCCGGTTGAAGCGTTCCGAGGCGCTCTTCCGCTCCCTGTTCGAGAACATGGGCGATCCCCTGGTCGCCTACGACAGCAACCTGATCTGCGTGGACGCCAACCACCTCCTCCTGGAAACGATAGGCTACTCCCGCGAGGAGATCGTGGGAAAGAACATCCTGGAGGTCGGAGTCATACACCCCGACGACATCGCTTCCATCACGAGAGATATCCAGCGCTTCTCCGAGGGCGAGGACATTGTCAGGGCCGAGCACCGCCTCGTAACCAGGGACGGCAGGGTCATCGTCACCGACATGTCGGGATCGGCCGTCAGGGACGAGAGAGGCGACGTGGCGATCGTGACGTGCGTGCTCCGCGACGTTACGCAGAAGAAGGTCTCCGATTCGGCCCTCCAGGAATCCGAGGAGCGCTACCGCGTGCTGCAGGAGAACATCGCGGAGGCCCTGTACTGCTACGACATGGACCTCACCCTGGTGGACATCAACCGGGAGACCACGAAGCTCCTCGGCTACGGCAAGGATGAACTGCTCGGCAGGAACATACTCGAGGTGGGGGTCCTGCACCCCGACGATTTCGGGATCGCCAAGCGGAACATCGAGGACCTCCTGGCGGGAAAGGACGTGGGCAGGCCCCGCTACAGGTTCATCAAGAAGAACGGGGAAGTCGTGCTGGTGGAAGCGAGCCCCGCGGTCGTTCGGGACGAGGACGGGAACCCGTTGCTGGTAACGACCCTGGCCATCGACGTAACCGAGCAGGAGAAGGCGCGTCAGGCACTGGAGTCCAGCGAGAGGCGCTACAGGGCCCTGTTCCAGGACAACCCCTGCATGCTGTTCACCCTGGACGGCGAAGGAACCGTCCTGGCGGTTAACGATTTCGGGGCGAGCCAGCTCGGCTACGAAGCCGGCGAGCTCGAGGGAGGCTGCGTGCTCGACGTCTTCCACGAGGATGACCGGGAAGCGGTCGCCGGCCAGCTCGACTCCTGCGTCGCGGACCCGCTCGAGGTCTTCAACTGGCAGTTCCGCAAAGTACGAAAGAACGGCGACACGCTCTGGGTCCAGGAGTACGCGCGGGCCGTTCCCGATCCCGTGGACGGCATGCGGATACTCGTCGTCTGCGAGGACATAACGGAGCAGAAAGAGGGCGAGGAACGCCTCGCGGCCGCCAACCGGCAGCTCGAGAGCATAATCGAGTTCCTCCCCGACGCCACCTTCATCATCAACGACGAGAAGCGTGTCATCGCCTGGAACCGCGCCATGGAGGAGATGACGGGGGTCCCCAAGGCGGACATTCTCGAAAAGAGCCACCTGTCGGCGGCGGTGCCTTTCTACGGGGAGGAGCGGCCGATACTCATCGACCTCCAGGGCACGGACGACGACGAGCTCGCCTCGAGGTACTACTCCGTGAAGCGAAAAGGAGGCTCGGTCTACGCCGAGGTCTTCGTCCCGGCGCTCTACGGGGGGAAGGGGGCTTTCGTGCTGGCGGTGGCCGCGCCCCTGTTCGACGCCGACGGACACCCGGTCGGGTACATCGAGTCGATCCGCGACATAACCGACAGGAAGCGCGCCGACGAAGCGCTCAAGGAGGAGCTCGAGGCCCGCAAGGCCAGGGAAAACGAGCTCAAGGCGGCCAACATCGAGCTGTCAGGCTTCACCCATACCGTCTCCCATGACCTCAAGGGGCCCATCACTACAACCAGGACCGGCCTCGAGGTCGCCAAGGACATGATCCTGGAGCCCGGCGCGCCGGGCAGCCCTGAGGAGGTCGCCGAGTTGCTGGACAGCCTCATGGAAACCATGGACACCTGCTACAAGCTCGTCAACGAGCTGCTGGCCCTGGCGGAGTCGGGCCAGGTTCCCCACGACGTTTCCCGGGTGGACGTGGGCGCGGTAGTCAGGCAATGCCTGGACTCCATGTCCCGCCTGATCGACGAGAGGGGCGTCACGGTCGAGGTCGATCCCGACATGGGTACGGTCCTCGCGAACCGGACGCACGTATACCAGGTCTTCTCCAACCTGATAAGCAACGCCGTAAGGCACAACAGGGTGCCTGAGCCCTTCGTGGAGGTAAGGAACCTCGGTATCTCGGGGGACGGGCTCCACCGTTTCATGATCCGTGACAGGGGTCCCGGCTTCCCGGAGTCGTACCTCGACAACCTCTTCCTGCCTTTCTTTAAGGCTGAAGGAGGGGGCACGGTACTGGGGCTCGCCATCGTGGACAAGGTCCTAAATGTGTACGGCGGAACCATAGAGGCCCGCAACGAGGGCGGCGCCCTCGTCGAGTTCGCGCTGAGGGATTTCGACGGGTCGGATACCGCGTGAAATACGGCTAGTCCTCGCTGATCTTCTCCTGCACCTGGACCGCGATGTGCCTTCCGCTCGTTCCCGGGCGCCCGATGAACGCCGGGCGCTCTCCCGTCTTCACGAGCACCGTGGAATCGACCCTCTTGTTCAGGCGGACAACCTGGCCCCGCTCGAGCTTCTCCAGCTCGTCGATCGTCAGGCGCGCCTGCCCGAGCTCCACCGTGACCGGTATGGTCGCGCGCACGAGCTGGTTCCTCAACTCCTCGGTGGCGGGGTCGACCTTGGGCGCCTTGCTGGACAGCCACTGCTCGGTGTTCAGGGACGCCAGGAGCCTCTCGAGGCTGGAGAAGGGGAAGCACAGGTTCATTATTCCCTCGTAGGCGCCTACCGCCATCTCCAGGCATATCGCCAGCACGATCTCGTTGGGCGGGACCACCTGGGCGAACGTGGGCTGCGACTCAACGCGCTCCGGCCTGAAGTCCGTCTCCACCACCGTGGACCAGACGGTGGAGAGGTCCGCGAGCAGCTTGTCGATTACGTCTCCCATCAGCAGAAGCTCAATCTCCGTGAGCTCCCGGTTCGGGGTCACGCCGGCGCCCGGGCCCCCGAGAACGCGGTCGAGGATCCCGAAGACCAGCGACAGGTTGACCTCCATTAGGATCGGGGCGTCCCCGGGAAGGACCTTCGCGATGCAAAGCAGCGTCGGCGACGGCAGCGAACGGAGAAACTCCTCGCAGGTCACCTGTTCGATGGAGTCGAGCTTGGCTCGGCACTCGATCCGCAGGTATCCCGCCAGCGTGCTCGTGATGTGGCGTGAGAAGGTCTCGTGGAGGAGCTGCAGCGTCCTCAGGTTGTCCTTGGAGAACTTGCTGGGGCGCCTGAAGTCGTAGACCTGGTACTCCCTGCGCTCCTCCATCTCCGGGACGATCTCTCCGCTTCGTATGCCGGCGAGCAGATCGTCGATCTCGCTCTGTGAAAGGACCTCGCGCACAAGCTACACTCCCCTTCGCGGTTACCCGTCCGTAAGGCGGAGTCCCTTCCGCGTCAATGACCTTCCGAGGACTTCTTGTCTTCGGTCTTATCTTCCGTCTTTTTCTCTTCGGTCTTCTTCTCTTCGGTCTTTTTCTCTTCGGTCTTCGTGTCCGTCTTCTTCTCTTCGGTCTTCTTGTCTTCGGCCTTTTCTTCGGCCGCTTCTTCGCCTTCCTCGTCAGAGTCCTTTTCCGATTTCTTCTTTGTCTTCTCCTCGGTGGTCGCCTTCTGTCCCGGCAGGGGCCTGATCAGTATCTCGACCCGGCGGTTCAGGCTCTTGTGCTCGGGCGTGTCGTTTGGGGCGCGCGGTTTCGTGTCCGCGTACCCGGCGGCCGTCATCCTTGCCGGGTCCAGCCCCGCGTTCTCCACGAAGAACCGCACCACGCTGGACGCCCTCGCGGTCGAGAGCTCCCAGTTTGTCGGGTACGTGTGCCCCGCGGAGATGGGGGTGTTGTCGCAATGGCCCTCCACCTTGACCTCGTTCTCGGCGCCCTGCAGCATCCCAGAGACCGTCCCCAGGAAAGCGACCACCGGCGGGGTCAGTTCCGCGCTGCCGGAGGCGAAGAGGACCTGGTCCGTGCTCAGCCTTATTACGAGGCCCTGGTCGTCGATCTGCGTCTTGATGGCGGCGCCGAGCCCCCGGCTGTTGATGTCGGAGTCCACCTTCTCCTTTATCTGCTCGAGCTGTGTCTTGGGGCGCTCGGTGGAGCCGCCCTCCCCGGAGCCGCCTCCGCCGCCGCCGCCTCCGCCTCCCCCGGTCCCGTCGCCGGTGCCGTAGTTGAAGGCGCTCTTCGTCGAGGCGGCAAGCTTCTTGTATTTCTTCTCGTTTACGGCCGACATGGCGTACAGCACGATGAAGAAGCACATCAGGAGGGTTACAAGGTCACCGTAGGATATGAACCAGGTGCCCGAGTGGCCGCCCCCGTCGTCGCCCTTCTTTCTCTCTCTAGCCATCGCGTACCTCGGTCCCGGTCCCCGGGGGCCGGCCCCCCGGATCTACTCCATGGCGGGCGCGGCCACGCCCGACTTGGAGGACTCCTTGCCTCCGACCGCTTTCTCGCGCCACTTCGGCGGCAGGAACGTCTTGAGCTTCTCTTCCACTATCCGCGGGTTGTCGCCGGACTGTATCGACATGACACCCTCGATGATCATCGTCTTGATGAGGACCTCGTCCTCGCTCCGTATCTTCAGCTTGTGGGAGAACGGCTGGAATATTATGTTCGACAGGAAGATACCGTAGAGGGTCGCGACGAGCGCGAGCGCCATGCTTTCTCCCAGCTTGCTGGGGTCGTTCAATTTCGCCAGCGTTGAAACCAGCCCTATGACGGTCGCGATCAGCCCGCAGGCCGGGGCGAACGCTCCGGCCAGGGCGAAAAAGTCGACACCTTTCTTGTGCCTGTCCTCGAGAAAAATAACCTCGTTCTCCAGGATGTCCTTGATCAGCTCGGGCTCGGTCCCGTCCACCAGGAGCTGGACCGCCTTGATCATGAATGGGTCGTCGATCTCCCCCAGGGCCTTGTCGAGGGACAGGACGCCCTCTTTTCTCGCCCTCTCGGCGAAGCCCACCAGCTCGCTGATGGTCTGGAGCGGTTTCAGCTTCGGCGGCTTGTAGATGGTTTTCATGAGCTTGGGCAGGGCCTTCACCGTGGTGATGTCACTCGCGAGGAAAGTAGCGCCCAGGGCGCCTCCGAACACGACTATGATGGCGTGCATCTCGAAGAAACCCTTGATGCTGCCCGACATGACCATGCCGACCAGCACCGCTCCGACCCCTAGTACTGTTCCAACGATCGCGGATATATCCATGCACTTCCCCTTCTACCGCGCGCGGGCGCGCGCCGCTACGCGGTATCCCGCTCTAAGTTAGTCCCCATGGCCCTCCAGGACATCAACCGCCCGGTTCACGTCCATGTAGTCAATTGTCTGATCGAGGGGGACGTTCGTCCTGATTATCGGTCGGATGACCTGGCGGTACTCGATTATCCTCCGGACGACCTCGGCCGCGCTCTCAGCCACCACGATCTTCTTGTCGTTGCTGAAGGTGATTATGGTGTCCGGGCGTGCTTCGATCATCTCGATGAGCTCCGCGTTGATGATCACCTCTTCGTCGTTGAACCTGGTTACCTTTATCATGGCTCACCCCCGGCGGGCTTCGGGAGCGGGCCCCATGCGCCCGCCCCGTCGCTCGTCCTCCCGTTAACGCCTTATATTCACGAGGTCCGAGAGCATCTGGTCGGCCGTCGCTATCGTCCTCGAGTTCGCCTGGAAGCCGCGCTGCGCGACTATCATGTTCGTGAACTCCTGGGAGAGGTCCACGTTGGACATCTCCAGGGTGCCCGCTGTTATGGTCCCGCGGTTTCCGGTGCCCGATACCCCGATGAGCGGCTCCCCGGAGCTGTTGGACACCTGGTACATGTTGTCCCCCGTCTTGATCAGGCCCGAGGGGTTGTTGAAGCTGCAGGTCGCTATCTGGGCGAGGTTCCTGTTCAGCCCGTTGGAGTACATGCCGCTGATGACCCCGTCGTTGCCTATTGAAAGCGTCTGGAGGTCGCCGCTGGCGTATCCGTCCTGGTACGTCGCCGAGACGGTCGAAGCCGAGCTGAACTGGGTTATGCTCGTGGAAAGCCCCGCGGTCCCGAAGTCCGGGGTGATGCTGACCGCGGCCGCCCCGGTCGGGCTGAACGTGATCGGCCCGCCGGTCGAGCCCGTGAGCAGGCCGTTCGTGCCGAACGAGACCGTCCCGCTGCCCGCGATTCCCGCGGGCCCGGAAGCGGCCCAGGACCACGCGTTGGCCGCCGTCTTGGTGAACGTCAGCCCCACGGTGTGGGCCGCGCCCTCGGAGTCCCTGACCTCGATGGACGTGAGCACCGTGTCGGAGACCGCCGCTCCCGCCGGCAGGTTCCCCCTGTACTCGATCTCCGTGCTGGCCTTGGGGGGCAGGACGCCCTTGCCGATGGGCACACTGATGCTGCCGATTGTCGTATTGGTGTCAATTACCCCGCTGGAGTTGGCCATCCACCCCTGGACGACGTAGCCGTTGGCCGGGTTGATGAACCTGCCCTGGGAGTCGAAGCTGAAGTTGCCCGCCCTGGTATAGTTCTTGGAGCCGCTCGTTCCGCTGAGGATGAAGAACCCCTCCCCCTGGATCGAGAGGTCGGTGAGCTTGCCCGTAACCTGCAGGCTTCCCTGCGTGAAGTTGTTGGTCACGGACCCGAGCTGGACACCGAGGCCGATCTGTATGGGGTCTATTCCCCCCAGGTTCTCGGTGGCGGCGGAAGCGCCCCTGACCGTCTGGCTGAGCATGTCCTGGAAGTTGACCTGCCCCGCCTTGAACCCGATCGTGTTGACGTTGGCTATGTTGTTGCTTATCGCGTCCATCAATATCATGTGATTCTTCAGGCCGGATACACCGGCGAACATTGAACGCATCATTTGCGCTCGACCTCCTTTTCAGGTGACGGCAGGCTTCCTCGTTGGAGGTCCGGCCTTCCGTCTTACTCGTTTACTATCACCGTGCTGTCGATGTTGGTCACCACTCCGTCCCTCAGGTTCTCACCGTTCATGGCCGTTACAACCTTCCTTGACGGCACGTTCACGATGAGGGCCAGGCGGTCCATTATGACCAGCGAGTTGCGCGCGCCTTTCACCTCGGCCCTGTCTACGGCGGCCTCTATCTTCCTGAGCTCGCCGGCGCCGAGCGGCAGCTCCCTGCGCGTCACACGCTCGGTCGCGTGCTTGCTGAAGCTCAGCCTCACCTCGGCCAGGCTCCTCTCGAAGCTCTCGCTGGAGCCCTGCCGCCGCTTGACGTCCTCGCCTCGCCGGGCCGCGCCTCTTCCTACGCTCTCGATTTCGTTCATCCCTGAACCTCCGATCAATCCAGGCTCACCTCCGTGACATCGCTGAGCTTTACCTCCAGGGAATCGAGGACCAGTACGGCCTCGCCTTCCTCGCACCTGATCGCCTTCACGGTCCCCCGGACCGTCTCACCGGACGAATCCAGCGCCGTCACGGTACGTCCCAGCAGGGACCCCGCCTGGGCGATCTCGAGGGTGCTCCTCAGGTTCTGCAGCTCCTCGATCTGGGTGAACTGGGCCATCTGTCCTATGAACTCTGTATCGCTCATCGGCTCCAGCGGGTTCTGGTGCTTGAGCTGCGCTACAAGCAGCTCCAGGAACGCGTCCTTCCCGAGCTCCCCCTTGGGGTTCGTGGACGCGGTGGACGTAGAAGCGTACGAACCCGCGCCGCCGCACAACTGCGATACGGCATCCATTCTCATGTCATCACCTCCGTTCAAACCATCACGTCAACCAGCTCGTAGCCCGTTGCATTGCCTTCTGTCTTCTTGGCGTCGGCCGCGGTCCCGGGACCCTGCCGAACGGCTCCATGGCCCGTGCCTTCCCTGCGGCCGCCGTGCCCTTCCGCCTGCAGGCCGAGTTCCAGGTTGGCCAGCTCGAGCCCGCCCGCCAGGACCGACTGCTTCAGTTGCTCCAGGCCTTCGCCGAGCGTGGCCAGCGCCTCCGGCGTCGAAGCCGTCAGCCTGATCGTCAGCCCTCCGCGCAGCTCCATCTCCACCTTGACCTCTCCGAGGAATTCCGGCTGGAGCTTTATCACCGCCGTGGAAGACCCTCCCTTCTCGAACAGCCGGGCGTGCGATACGACAGCCTCGCCAAGCCGCTCGCCTGTCGCCGTGAGGGGCATCCTGGCCGGGCTCACCGTGGACGACGCGCCGCCCGCGGCCTTGGCGACCTGCTCGTGCCGGGCCGCGGCGGCCGCCGGCTCCTGGCCGGCCTTCGCCTTCACGGCGTGCGACCGGGAGGCCTGCCTGATCGCCTCAATGCGCGAAGCGTCGCCGGTGGAGGATTCGCGCGGGCGGCTTTCGGCGCCCGTCACCTGCCTGCGAGCCTCCTCCGGCCGTCCCGCCCGGGCCTTCGGCGCGGCCTCTCGCCTTGCTCCAGCGAGCAGTCCGGCGCCGCTCGATGCCTCGGCCCTGTCCGCCGGGGCCTTCACGCGGGTATTCACGCTCGCGCTCGACTGCCCAGTCGGGACCCTGGCGTCCCGCGAGAGGGCTTCAGGCGTTCCGGCCTGACGCGCTCCAGGCGTATTGACCCTGGAAACCGTGTCCCCGGCGCGGGAGTCCGCCACGGGGCTCCGAGGCCCCATCGCGGTCTTGACGTCCAAGGCGGGTGCCTTAGGCGTTCCGGCCTGACGCGCTCCAGGCGTATTGACCCTGGAAACCGTGTCCCCG
>CAZAIS010000004.1:0-25508 GCA_964485255.1 uncultured Acidimicrobiales bacterium
GGAAGGCCTTCCACGTTGCGGGCGAAGCTCGAGGTAATATCGTTGCCGTCAAGCTCCTTGTACTCGAAGGAGAAGCCGTTCTTCGATACGGTTCCGCCTCCCGTGTATCCCCAGGATGATATCCAGTCGTACCCCACCGAGCGGCCGTTCATCGCCACGGTCCGGGAAGCGGAGGGCGTTTCCCGGCCAGGGGACGGAGCCCGGCCGTCGGGTTCTTCCGGGCCGCCGCAGCCCGCGTTTACGAGCAAGGTGCAGGCGGCCAGGATCAATACCGGCGCCAACAGGAGTCTCCCGCGTGACAACTCTTACCCCCGGTGCTCGACCCCCGTTTGAAGATCCGCTGTTATAGAGATTGCGTCACGGCCCTTGATCCCGCGGTGTCAGGGTTCCCGCTTTCAGTGCGGGGCGCCGATGAAGCTCAAGCCATAGCTTGCCTGGGTAGGATGCCAGGTGTTAGGTGGACCCGTCGCGGCGACACTGTATGAGTAGCCGGTCATGGCATAATTCGGCAGCGCGGTCAGGATCCAGCTCGAGCCTTTCACCGTGAGACGTGCCTCCCCGTCGATGGCGTAATGGTCGCGCGAGCCTTCCCCGGGAGGTCCTCCAGGGTCCTTCATGTAAAACGTACCGTTGACTCTTATGCTCGCATCCTTGCCGTTGTCCGCCAGCACCTGGTAGGACAAGGGGCCGAACTCCGTGTGCCCGGGAAAAGTGAGCAGGTCCATGGAGCCCCACCCCGTGATGCCGGGAACGGTGCCCGAGCCCCCGCTCAGGGCGGCAAGGGTAGCGAGGTCATTGGACTGAATAGACCCGAAGAATATCTGGAGGGCATAAAGAGACGTAACCGCGGGCGCCTGTGTACTCGACGGTGTGGAGGTCTGCGCCGGCGCGGACGTCTGAAAAGCCCTGACCAGCGCCCCGGGGCCGCCCGCCCAGCCGGCCAGCCATAGGACGAAGGCGAGAAATACCACCAGGATCAGCGTGCAGGACACCAAGGGCCTGACTCTCTTTGACATAGTTGCCCACCCCCCCGGGTGATCCATCGCAATTTTTCGTAACCGAGCTTCACCCCGCGCCCGAAAGCAATCAGGGGTTAATATTATACGCGAATTTCACAGGAAAGCAGCCTACCCGCCTTTCATCCTGAAAAAGAACCAGTTGTTGCCCTTCTTGTCGAAGTGGTAGAGGACGTAGTCTCCCGTCAGCCGATCGCCTTCGAGGCGGAACTTGAGGGCTCCACGTTCTATCGCTTCGGCCACGGTGCCGTCCGGCTCACCCTCGAGCAATGGCGTGTACGTCCCACTGTCCCATATCTCGACGGTGCCGGCTCCGTACTCCCCCGCCGGGATCACTCCCTCGAAATCCTTGTAGTCGTACGGGTGGTCCTCGACCCGTACAGCCAGGCGCTTGACGCCCGCCTCCGAGGGAGGCTCCTTGGTGACCGCCCAGCTCTTGAGGATCCCTTCGTCCTCGAGCCGCAGGTCCCAGTGGAGACGGGACGCCTGATGCTTCTGTATGACGAAGGCCCTGCCGGATTCCGCCCTGACGGTGGGTTCCGGCTCCGGTGTCGCGCCGGGCCGCCTCTTTCTCTCGTACTCCTCGAGCACCATCCGCGTCCTCCTTGCCGGTCCTAACCCAGCGTGAGCACCTCGCCGGCCCTGTCCTGCCAACCGAGAGACAACCTCGTGGCACCGCGCCTCTTCCCGAGCGACCGGGAAGCCGCCTCGACGCAAAGCCCCGGCAGGTTGTTGGTCCGGCTCAGGTGTGCCAGGACGACGTGCCTCAAGTCCTCGTGGGCAACGGTTTGCAGCAGTCCGGCGGCAGCTTCGTTGGAGAGGTGTCCCATAGGGCCCGCGACCCTCTTCTTCAAGAAGGCGGGGTAGGGCCCTTCTTCGAGCATTGCCTCGTCGTGGTTGAATTCCAGGACTATGGCATCGGAGCCGGAGAGTGCGTCGAGGACGTCCGGTGTCGCGCTCCCCAGGTCGGTTGCGAAGCACGCCTTGACGCTCCCGTCCGAGACTACGAAACCGACAGGATCGCAGGCGTCATGAGGCACCGGGAAAGGCATTATTTGCATGTCTCCGACGTGAAACGCCGTGCCCGTGGTGAAGCGGCGGGACGAACCTTCGCCGAGGGACGTGGCGATTCCGGCCTGGCGCGCGGTGCCCAGGTTCGCGTAGACAGGGACCCCGAGGCGCCCGCATAGCACGGGGATGCCGTTGACGTGGTCGCTGTGACCGTGCGAAACGAGGACGGCGTCGATGCTTTCAGGACGGAGGCCGGCCAGGGCGAGCCGTGAGCGCAGTCTCTTGAAGGAGATGCCGGCGTCAATGAGCACGGCGGTATCGCCCGACCTCACGTACGTGGCGTTTCCGCTCGATCCGCTGGCCAGTACGCAGATGTCCATGGAGGCCTCCCGCGGCGTATCTGTCGTGCCGCGCCCCGGACCCGCCTTCGCGGGGCGCTTGATCAATCGTTCGAGTAGGGCGCGCTCGTCGAGTCCGGGTACGTGCGCGGCGAGGTCGTGTAAGGCGTAGTCTCTCCGTCGTCGTAGGGCGAAGTAGACTTGTTGTCAGGGGTGGTGTCCCAGGGGTAGGTGTCCTCGTCGCCATCATCCGAGGAGGAGCCGCCCTGGAATATCAATGCGCCGAGCGTCGCCCCGCTTATCTTAGTCGACGACGACTTTTTCTGGTTGACCGAATGGCCCTTGCCCGTAGTCACCGGCACGGTGAAGCTGAGAAGTTGCTCCGATCCGCCCTGCCCCGATGCCTCGACGGTCACGAAAACATCGCCTTCGCGCTTGGTGTTGTTGTCGTAAGTGCCGGTGAGCGTGACCGTGGAGCCGCTCTGCTTCAGCACCAGGTCGTTGAATTCGATGTCCGCGCCGGTCACCGAACCGTCTCCGAGCGCGAACGAGGACTTGCTGTTGCCGGTCAGCAGAACCGCCGCGGTTACGGCGCCGCCTATCAACAGAAGGACACCGACGACGATGAGGACTATAGATACGGCCTTCAACCGTGTCCTTCCGGCCGGGTACGCCTGTGGGTAAGGCCAGCCGGGGTACTGTGGCTGTGCCCCGTATGCTCCCGGGTACGCCGCCGGAGGCTGGAACGCCGGATAGTACGGCATGCCCATGCCGTATGGCGGAAAACCCGCCGGCCATGGCATGGGGGGAAAGAATCCGTACGGCGGGAACCCCCCGTAGGGACCGTACATCGACGGTGGCATGAAACCGTACCCGGGTGACGGCAGGTAGCCTACCCCCTCACGCCACGAAGGGTAACCGTAGGGCATATTCACCGGGTAGCCCGCGACCGGGTAGGCGGTTGGCCCGGGGGCCGCCTCGCCGGCCGGCCCCGGCGGCTCCTGTCCCGCTTCGCCCGGGAGGGGCTGCTGCTCCGTGGCCTGATCTCCGGGGGCGGCGCCACCGGTGAGAAGTGCTTCGATATCGTCGTCGGACACCGTACCTGCCGGCGCCGACTCGCCGGGGGCGGCCGGGTGCCGGGCCAGTGGAGGTAGTTCGGGAAGCGCGCCCCTCGCGGGACCCTCCGCCACCGGTCGGATTCCATCCGCCCGGCTACCCGCTGACTCGGTGGGCCCACCGGAAACCGGAGCAGGCCCTTCCTGGCGCGGAGCCGTCCCGGAATTGGCGCTCTCGAGGGATCCCGCTGCGTCCGCCCCGGACGGGGAAGAGGAGTCGGGTGAGGCGGTGGCGCCGACTGGGAGCGCGCCGGCGAGTGAGGAACCGCATGCCGCGCAGGCCTTTCTCTCGTCTTCGTTGTGAGCCCCGCAGCGGGGGCAAAGGAGCGTCATTCCAGTCTCTCCTCGTGGTGTGCTCGCCGTGCTTATGTATTATAGGCTAACCGTGAGCACGTTTGCGCTCTCGTGACTTGAGCGGACGCGCCGGAGCGGCAATAAGATGCAGGAGCGTACCTGCCCGTGAGGGACGCGCGCGGGGCCAGGTTGCCGGTTGTTTCAATGCCGGCGACGACAAGGTAGAATTGTGAACACCAACTGATTCTGGAGAAAGGGGAAGTGGCATGCCCAAGTTCATCATGCTCAGCAGTCTCACCGACGACGGCGCCGCAACCGTCAAGAAAAACCCCGAGAGGATCAAGGAGGTCAACAAGGACGTCGAAGCCCTGGGCGGAAAAGTGCTCGACCAGTACGCCGTTATCGGCGAGTATGACTTCCTTAACATCGTTGAGGCCCCGGACGTGGAAACCATAGCCCGGATCTCGGTCGAGCTGGGTTCGCGGGGCTCCGTGCACATCCATACGATGGCGGCCATACCCATAGACGAGTTCATAGCCCGGCTCAAGTAGGCCGGGTTCGGCCTCGCTCACCGGGTCTTGACGTCGGTGATGATCAGGCGAAGAGGCCGGAACCCCGACCCGCCGGGACAGGTGAAATGCGATTAAGATCCCTTGCGATGACTATCGCGGTCGTTGCGTGCGTGCTCGCCGTGACAGCCTGCTCCTGCGGATCTTCCGCCCCATGGTCGATCCAGACGCAGGAAGGAGACGTTTCGCTTCTGGCCGTGGCCGCGGGCGACCCGAAGCACGTCTGGGCCGTCGGCGGCGGCCCGGTCTACTTCTTCAACGGCGTTTCGTGGGTGAAGCAGGTTGAGTCCCTGGAGGCCGAGCCGGTGGACGTGACGGCCTGCGACGAAACGCACGCGTGGGCCTGCGGGGGCGAAGGGAAAGGCGTCGTCTGGTCGTCCGAGGGCGGGACCTGGGCCAAGCGGTTCGAGTCGGCGGACTCAACGATGAGCGTGGTAACGGCCGCGGACCAGTCTCACGTCTGGGCCGTCGGCTCAAACGACAGCGGCGCGAACATCTACTTCTTCGACGGCGCCGCGTGGGTGCTGCAGCACAGCGAACCGGTACACTTCCAGGACCTTCACGCACTCGATCCGTCGCACGTGTGGGGCGTCGGCGAGGACAGGGCGGGAAAGAGCTACATCTACTTCTTCGACGGCGCGTCGTGGTCCAGGCAGCTCGAGGCCCCTCGTCACCACTTCTTCCTCGGCGTTACAGCGGTCGGGGCCGAGTGTGCATGGGCGGTCGGATCCCTGGAGGAGCACGGGACGGATTCGGAGCCCATACCCGGCGTGGTCTTTTCCTTCGACGGCAAGTCCTGGAGCAAACAGCAGGACGTGCCGGAGCAGTTACACAAGGTCACGGCGGTTGACGCCACGCACGCCTGGGCGGCCGGCGGAATAGGGTCGAGCGGGCCCGTCTTCTTCTACGACGGACGGTCCTGGAGGAAGCAGTTCGACGCCCGAGAGTCGCTCTTCGACGTCTCCGCTTGTGATACAAGGCACGCGTGGGCCGTCGGGGGCCTCGGGGCCATTTTCGTCTACGAGGACACGGAGCTATAAGGCCGTAACGCGCGGAACGGCCGCCGAGGCCGGCGGATAGCGGTCACGGCGGTCACCCGGCCGGATCTTCTTGAACAAATGCTTGTGCTCTGGAAAAATATCGATGCGCCGGGACGCAGGGTGGGTGCCCGTTAGCCGTTCGAAAGTGAAACCCCATGCCGGATGAGAAGAACAGGGACGCCGAGGACATTACCCCCGACGCCGGAGACCCGGCCGCCGGCGCCGGCCCATGCCCCGACGAGGGTGAAGAGAACGGTTCCGGCCGGAAGCCGGCGCGAGACGGCGAAAAACAGCGACCCGTTAAGCCGCCCGCACTCAGGCATATAACACCTCTGACGATCGGCCTCCTGATGCTGTCCGTGCTGTGCGGAATCGCCCTCATCATAGTGTTCAACCTCGAGTCGATCCGCCGTCCGCTGGAGCACAGGGGTGTGCTGTGGATACTGCCCGCCTGCCTGCTCCTGGCGTACGGGCTTATGGTCACCTTCCTGATAGTGCGCGAGCTTTCGTATCTCCGCAGGCTGGAGGGCGTCCTGGACGACGTGGTCGACGCGAACAAGAGGCTCCTCCTCTTGATGGAAGCGGGCAGAGAGATGGGTTCCACTCTCGACCGCGCCGAGATCCTGCACAAGATCCTCGATTACGCCTCCGACGTGACGGGCGCCCGAATGGGCGCGGTCTACCTGTGGGACAAGAGCGAAGACGTGCTGAAGCTGGCAGTTCTGAGGGGTATCGACGAGAGCAAGATGATGTTCCGCGAGCTCCCGATGAAACACGGGCTTCTAGGCCGGGTCGCCTCGGACCGCCGGATAGCGGCCATCGACGATACGGCTTCAATCGACGAACGCGACAACGTTTTCTTCGGGGCGGCCAAGCCGCGTTCCATGGCCATCGTGCCGCTGGTCGCTCGCGGCAAGTTCCTGGGAATGCTGGTCGCCGCGAACGCCGAGGGCCACCTGTACTCGGGGGACGAGAGACGCTTGCTGGAAGGGCTGGGCGAGCTGGCGAGCCTCGCCATAACCAATGCCGAGCTCTACAGGATCGCGCGAAAGAGCCTCGACGCTCTGAGCAGGGAGCGCGGGGTAACAGACTCCGTCCTGGAGGAGATGGTCGCGGGTGTAATGACCGCGGACGCGCGCGGAAGGATAGGAGTCTTCAACCGGGAGGCCCAGCGCCTGACGGGGTACACGTTCGCCGAGAAGACGCAGGTGCGCCTGCGCCTGGAGACGTCGCTCGACCAGAACCCGATGGGGCCCCTCGAGCACGGGATGCTCGAGGTGCTGGACAACCCCTCGCTCATCCGGGAGGGAGACGCCCTGGTCATGAAGAGCGACAAGACTCTGCTGCCGGTGAGCTACCGGATCTACCCGCTCGTCAACGGCCCGGAAGTCATAGGCGCGGCCTGTGTGTTCATGGAGACGAAGGGAGTCCCCTCGGAGACCCCGGGCAAGGGGCAGGTGGACTACCAGGTGCTCCTGCGCTCCCTGGGGGCGAGGATCGAACGCGTTTATACACACCCGCTCTCCCGGGTAATGGAGCGCATGAGGAGCATGGACCTCGAAGATTGGTCGCGCGCCAGGGAGGACATCGTAAGGACCCTCAAGGCCGGCCACTCCACGCTTCTCGGCCTGCTGGAGGACCTGGAACAGTACCTGAACTGCACGACTACGCGGGAATGGGACACGGCGGGGGAGTGCGACCTGGCGGCGATTCTACAGGAGGTTGTGAGAGAAACCGTTTCCTCGCCGGAGGCCGGGGGCGTCATGGTTTCGGTCAGGCTGGCCAGGCTCCGTCCCGTGTTCGGGTTCGAGAGGATGATCCGCGCCGCGCTGGAGCAGGTCATGGAAAACGCGTGCATCGCCGCCTCCAGTGGCGAGAAGAAGGTTGAAGTGACGGGCGAGAACAGCGGAAGCTTCGTCAATGTGGAGGTTAGGGATTACGGCCCCGGGCTCTCTCCCGAGGCCGGGGAGTTCATGTTCATGCCTTTTTTCACCGACTGGGAGGGCCGCTCCGGGCTGGGGCTCTCGATTGTAAAACGGGTCATGGGAAGGTTGGGCGGCAGGGTGACCTTCGACGCGCTCGGTGACGGCGCGAGGTTCACCCTGGAGTTCCCCACAGCGCCGGGAGGCGAGCTTGACGATCGAGACGGCGAGAGCGCGGCCGGCGCGGTGAACGGGTGATCGGCATGCTCATAGGATGCGTATCGGATACACACCTCATAGGCCGGCCGCTTCCCGAGGCCGTACTGAGCGCCCTGGAGGGTGTGGACTTGATACTTCACGCGGGCGACATACTCGAGATGGCCGTCATCGATCAGCTTTCGACTGTCGCCGAGACCCTGGCGGTAAAAGGCAACATGGACCACGGGGAGGTGGCGAGACTGCTCCCCGAGAAAAGGGTGATCAAGGCCGGCTCGTTTACTATCGGCCTGACGCACGGCTACGGCCCACCGTCGGGCATCACCTGGAAGGTCGCCCGGCTGTTCGAGAACGACGGTTGCGACTGCATAGTGTTCGGGCATACCCACAGCGGGTTGATAAAGGGGAGGAGCGGCCTGCTGTTCTTCAATCCCGGGAGCCCGACCGACCGCATGTTCGCGAGAAAAAATACGGTTGGATTGCTGGAGTTGACTGATAGAATAGAGCCGCGGATCGTTGAGCTCGAAAAAACTTGAAGGCAGTGATGGAAGAAGTCGCAGTGGTGGGCTGGGCGCAGACGGAGCACCGTCGCCGGATGGACAGGGAGACGCCGCAGAGCATCATCTACCGGGTGGTGACTGAAGCGCTGTCCTCGTGCGGCCTGACTATCCACGATATCGACGTGGTGATCAACGCGGGGAGCGATTTCCTGGACGGGAGGGGGATCTCCACCTGCATTACGGTTGACGCCATGGGGGGTCATTTCAAGGAAGAGTCAAAGGTGGCGGGCGACGGGATGCTCGCCGCCTGTTACGCTTTCATGAGGATCGCAAGCGGCCTGTTCTCTACCGCGCTCGTGGTCGCGTACGGAAAGAGCTCGGAGAGCGACCCGGCGAGTCAAACGCAGACCATGTGCGATCCGTTCTACACCAGGCCCCTGGGCCTCGACGGCCTGGCGGCGGCGGCCCTCCAGGCAAGGGCGTACATGCACCACTACGGGGTGGGCGAAGACGCCCCTGCGGGCGTAGCGGTCAAGAACCGCGCCGCGGGAGCAAACAACCCGCACGCGCAGCTCAAGGAAGAAGTCTCCCTGGAGGAGGTAACGTCGTCACGAGAGCTGGTCTCGCCAATCAAGGAGCTGGAGTCTTGCCCCATCACTGACGGGGGGTGCGCCGTGGTGCTGGCGCAGGGCGACATCGCCCGCGCCCTCAGGGTAAGGCCCGCGTGGATATCCGGGCTGGCTCACTGCTCCGACGCCTACAGCCTCGGCGCCCGCGAGCTCCACAGGGCCGAAGCTGCCGCGCGCGCCGCGGACACCGCCTTCAAGCAGGCGGGCGTCTCGGACCCGGCCGGGCAATTGGACCTGGTGGAAGCGTGCGAGTTCTACGCCTACCAGGAGCTGATGCTGTACGAGGCGTTCGGGCTGTGCGACCCGGGCGAGGGCGAGGATTTGTTGAAGTCCGGCGCGGTGGCCGCCGGGGGAAAGGTCCCGGTAAATCTCTCGGGAGGTGTCACGTGCGCGAACCCGCTGGTGGCTACCGGTCTGGTAAGGCTCGCGGAGGCGAGCGCGCACGTGACGGGAAGGGCCGGCCACTCGCCCCTTAAGGGTGCCAGGAGGGCCCTGGCCCACGGCGGCGGCGGACTGGCGATGCAGACGGCTGCGTGCATGGTTGTCGAGGAGTAGGAGACGGATTTGGCGCGACCGGCGGCGGTTATCGGAACGGGGCAGACAAAGTATGTCAGCAGGCGCGAGGACGTGAACATCCCGGAGATGGTCCGTGAAGCGGCGTTGCGCGCGCTGGAGGACGCCGATTTGACCATCAGGGACGTCGACGCGGTGGTCGTGGGCAGCGCCCCCGAGATATTCGAGGGGATCAACAACCCGGAGAACTGGATCTCACCGGCGCTGGGGGCCCGGGGCAAGCCGGTCATGAGAATACACACAGGCGGGACGGTGGGCGCCTCGTCCACGATAGCCGGCTTCTATCACGCCACCTCGGGGCTCTTCGACACAGTGCTCGCAGTAGCTTACGAGAAGCTGTCGGACGGCGTCGCCCAGTACGGCCTTTCAGCGTGTTATGACCCTCTCTGGGACCGGGACTTCGCGTGCGGGGCGCCGGGGCTAGCCGGTCTCCAGGCAAGGCAGTACCTGGCGAGGCACGCCCCCCAAGTCACCGAGGAACACGCGGCGATGGTCGCGGTCAAGAACCGGCGCAATGCGATAGCCAATCCTTACGCGCAGTTGCAACTGGAGATAACCATCGAAGACGTCATGGCCTCCGCCCCGGTGGCGGCGCCGCTCAAGCTGCTGGATTGCTGCCCCACCAGCGACGGCGCGGCCGCGGTGGTAATAGCGGAGGAGCGCACCGCCAGGAAGCTCTGCTCCAGGCCCGCGTGGATAACGGGAGTCGGTACGTGCAGCGAGAGCCCGTACGTGCCGCACGTGGACATGGCGTACCCCGAGTCGTGCGTGCGGGCCGCCCAGCAGGCCTACCAGATGGCGTGGATATACGAGCCGTACAAGGAGCTCGACATGGCGGAGATCTACGAAGCGTTCAGCTTCCAGGAGCTGATATGGTCGGAGGCGCTGGGCCTGTGCGCCCCGGGGGAGGGCGGCAAGCTCGTGGAGTCCGGGAAAACGCAGATGAGCGGCGAGTTCCCCATTAATCCCTCGGGCGGAGTGCTCTCCGCGAACCCGATAGGGGCTTCGGCGATGATCCGCCAGATCGAGGCTGCCATGCAGGTAATGGGAAAGGCCGGAGAGCACCAGGTCGAGGGCGTGGAAAAGGCGCTCGCGCATTCATGGGGAGGCGCGATCCAGTTCAGCACCGTCACCGTGTTCTCGAGCGAGTTGTAGGGCCGCGGTTGTGATCGATACGGGAGTGTGTCTTGGAACCTGATCCGGGCGAGCTTGTATACCTGGAGGGCGAAACGAGTTGTCCTTACCACTGGTCCACCGGCCGGGCGGCGGGAGCTTTCCTTGGGGCGCTTCGCGACCACGCGAAGGTGCTGGGCGCCGTCTGCGAAGGTTGTGGAGACGTGGCGGTACCGCCGCTCGCGTACTGCGAGAAGTGCGGCTCGTCGATCTCGGATTACCGCGAGGTGGGCCCGCGCGGGGTGGTGATCTCGTGGGCGAGGGTCGCTGGAGGATACCAAGGCTGCCCGCTGGAGCCTCCGTTCAGGTACGTGCTGGTGAGGATGGCCGGCGCGGACACGGAGATGCTGCACGTCGCCCCCGACGACGAACGGGTAAGGACGGGGGCCACCGTGCGACCAGAGTTCAAGCCCCCCGGGCAGCGCGAGGGCTCGATCAGGGACATAAAGTGGTTCGTGCCCGACGACGCCCACAGCGAGGAGTGACCATGCTCGAGAGGGCCAGGGAAGCCGACGGCCTGGAGCCGGTCAGAGAGATAAGCGGAGGGATGTCCATCAGGTACCGCTACTCGTACGGCGAGCATTACGACCGCTTCTACAGGGAGATGCGGGACAACAAGCGCATCATGGCCGTCGAGTGCCCGAAGTGTGGCGCCGTCCTGCTGCCGCCGCGTCCTTACTGCGGGTTCTGCTACACTCCCGTAGACGGATGGGTGCAGGTTTCCGACGAGGGCACACTGCTCACCTACACGGTGGTTTACCTGCCTTTCATAGGCCAGCCCACGGAGCCGCCGTACATATACGCGTTCATCATGCTGGACGGCGCCGGAGTCCAGTTCCCGCACATCCTCGGTGAGATCGAGCCGCCCGACGTCCGCGTCGGGATGAGGGTGAAGGCCAGGTGGTCCGAGGACAGGAAGGGTACGCTGCACGATATAGAGTATTTCCGCCCCGCGTGAAGCGGCCGAGCAACAGGAGCCAGCCGGGAATGAAGAAGCGATCGCCGGAGCGCAGGTGGGAGAGCAGGTGTGTCGAGGGGTGGGATTCCTGGACACCCGAAGAGATCCACGCCATGCAGGACGCTTCGCTCAGGGAATTCATCGCCGGGCGCGTCTACCCGCATCATCCATACTACCGTAGGATATTCGACGAGGGTGGCATCGACCCGGCGGGCATCCGTTCCGTCGAGGACCTGCAGAAGCTGCCTTTCACTTACAAGGAAGACATAGCCCCGGCCCCCCAGGACCCCGACGTCCCGAGGCAGTTTGTCCTGGAGCCGGGCTTCGACAGGGTGAAACTCTACAAGTCGAAGGGCTGGGTGCCGCAGGTCACCAACGCCGACGCGTCAGCCTCTTCGCCGGCGAGCGAGCAGGATTTTCGGGAGGAGTACCAGGCGGTCTTGCCCATGTTCACCACCGGAAGGACCGCCGAGCCCACGCCGTTCTTTTTCACCGCGTACGACCTGGCCAGGATGCGAGAAGCCGGGCGCAGGCTGGCTTCGGTAATATCCAGCAGGGCTTCGGCGGACTACGACAGCAGGGTCGTTGCCATCAACCACTTCCCCGGGCCCGCCCACCTCGCGTACTGGGTGGCGGTAACGGGCGCCGAGGGAGCGGCGATAACGACTGTCAACACCGGAGGGGGACCCCTGCTCGACAACGAGCGCGTCCTGAACATAATCGAACGCGTCAGGCCGACCCTTTTCATGGGCCTTCCCGGGTACACCTACCACCTGATGAGAATGGCCGCGTCGGAGGGCAGGGACCTGTCGAGCCTGGAGATAGTCGCGATGGGAGGGGACCGCATCACCAGGGGTTCGCGGGAGAAGATAAGCGACCTGCTCGAGGAGATGGGCGCGGTTGACCCGGTTGTGACCGGGGCGTTCGGTTGCACCGAGATGAAGTACGCGTGGGGCGACTGCGGCGAGGAGGAGAGCTGCGGCTACCACACCTGTCCGGACATGGAGATAATCGAGGTTATCGATCCGGAGACCGGGCAGGCCCTGTCCCCGGGACAGACCGGCGAGCTCGTGGTCACAAACCTGGATGCCAGGGGGTCGGTTGTACTGCGGTACAGGACCGGCGACATCCTGGAAGGCGGTTACACGCTGGAGCGCTGCCCGTGCTGCGGGCGGACGATGCCGAGGATCAGCCCCCGGATCAACAGGCGGTCGGTGGTCAAGGAGTTCGCGCTTGCCAAGGTAAAGGGAAACCTTGTGAACCTCAACACCCTGGCGGCCCTGCTCAACGACAACGTGGACGTCCTGGAGTGGCAGATAGAGATCCGCAAGAGAAACGACGACCCTGAAGACATAGATGAGGTCGCCGTGTTCGCCTGCCCAACCTCGGTGGGCGAGGTCGCCGGTCTGCGGGAGCGCATCGTCGAGGACGTCCGCACGAGCCTGGAGTTCACGCCGGACCGGGTGGTGCTGGCTTCCTACGATGAGATTGCCGACAGGCTCGGCGGTGAAGGAGGCCCCAAGCGCGCCCAGGTGATCGACCTGAGGGAATAGAGAAAACCGCCGGGGCGAGGCCCCGGCGGCGCTAAGTCGCGCGATACGCGGCCTTAGAGTTCCACTACGGCTTCGCCCTTCGACAGGACCACGGTGCCGTCCTGTATGTTGGCTCCCACCTCGAGAGTAACAAGGTTCTTTCCTTCCTCGACCTTCTTGTCGATGACCTTGCCCCAGAAGGTGACGGTATCGCCCGGGCGCGCGGGGCTGGCGAAGCGCACCTTGAAGCGCTTGAGCGCCCCGGGGTCGCCGATCCAGTCGGTGATGCAGCGGCCGAGGCGCGCCATGCTCGACAGACCGTGCGCGATCGTGCCGCCGAGCCCCACCTTCTCCGCGAACTCCTTGTCCACATGAATGGGATTGAAGTCGCCGCTTGCTCCCGCGTACATCCAGAGCATCATCTGCTCCAGGGTGACGTCGAGCTTGGGGATCTCGTCACCCACGTTCACCTGGTCATACGTCACGTTCGCCATGTCAATTCCCCCCCCTGATCACGAAGGTGGCGCGCCCTATCGTAACCAGCTCGCCGTCCTGGTTCTTGGAGCGGGCCTCATACGTTATGACGTCGTTATTGCCCTTCGCCGCGATTTCCACGATTTTTCCGGTGGTCGTAATCACATCGCCCGGCTTGACGGGCTTGAGGAACTCGAAGTCCTGCTCGCCGTGGACGAGCATCGCGAAGTTGAGCTTCAGTTCGGGGTCGAAGAACATATTGGCGCAGCCCATCAGGTTATACACCGCGGCGAAGTTCGGAGGCGCTATGTTGTCGCCGTAACTGCTCGCGGCGCCCGCCTCGCGGTCGTGGTACGCGGGATTCATATCCCCTATCGCGCTCGCGTACTCCTTCATCTTCTCCCTGCCGATCTCGTACACCGTAACGGGGTACTCCTTGCCGACGAACTTCTGATCAATCACAAGCGTCACTCCCTTCCCATCGACCGTCTGCCATGCCTCGCGCGCTCGTTTTGCGGGAGTTAATAATATCCGATTGAAGGGGTTGTCAAAAGGCGCGGGCCGCCGCCGCGTTCACCGGACCGCTCCCGCCGGGCGGAAAGCCCCGGGGCGCAAGCCGGGACAGGCGGGCGGCCCTGCATTTCGGCATCACCTGTTTGCTATACTAAAACCTCGAGAATTCAAGCTCGCGATGGAGGAACGCTTTGATCAAGCTGGTCATCCCCAAGGGGAGCCTCGAGGAACAGACGCTCGCGTTGCTCAGGGACGCCGACCTGCCGGTGAGGCGTTCCGGGGACCGTGAGTACAACGCCCAAATAGACGACGACCGCATCTCGCAGGTCGCGATACTGCGTCCCCAGGAGATCGGCAAGTACGTGGAGGAAGGTCTGTTCGACCTGGGGATCACCGGCCTCGACTGGATTAGGGAAACCGCCTCGGACGTCGAGATAGTCGCCGATTTCCCCTACGCGAAGACGGGAACAGGTGGGAGCCTGCGCATAGTCCTGGCGGTCCTCCGGGAGTCCGGGGTGAGCAGGCCGGAGGAGCTGCGACCCGGAACGAAGATCGCCACGGAGTATCCCAACATCGCGAGGGAGTACCTCGACGAGCGCGGCATAGACGCCAAGGTCATACCCAGCGCGGGCGCCACCGAAGCGAAAGTCCCGAACATCGTGGACGCAATCGTGGAGATCACCGAGACGGGCAGCACGATCAAGGCCCACGGCCTCGAGATAATCGATGACATCATGTACACGTCGACGAAGCTCATCGCCAACCGCGAGAGCTACGCCGACCCCGGGAAGCGTCGCGTCATGGACGAGATCATGACGCTGCTGACCTCGACGATAGCGGCGCGGGGCAAGGTCCTGCTGAAGATGAACGTAGCGAAGGAGCGGGTGGCGGCCGTGCTGGAACTGCTGCCTTCACTGGAGTCACCCACGGTCAACGACCTCGCCGGCGGAGGCTCCGCCATCGAGACGGTGGTCGAGAAGAACACGCTGGCCGAGCTCATCCCGCGCCTGAAGTCCCGCGGGGCCGCCGGCATACTCGAGATCCCGCTTGGCAAAGTGGTCCCCTAGGGGCCCGGGCGCCGGCCCCGCGCGCAGGTAGCGCCGGACCCTAAAGAGGGCATATTGAAGAAGCAGCTTTCCGCCAACGACCTGACGATGATCCTCCAGTGGGTCGTCGTGGTCGCCTTCACGCCCTTTGTGCTCCTCCCCCTGTTCCCGAAGGAAGACGTATCCTTCGGCATACGCCTCGCGATTGTAGTGGGCGCGTGGGTCGGTTCCGGGGCGATGACGCTGGTCTACCTGAAGGTGCGCTCCTCGTCCAGAAACGCCGGGGTCGTCGTCAACGTCACGGCCGCCGTGGACGTTGTGCTCATCTTCGTGTCGCTCCTGGTGTGGCCCAGGTACCTGCCGGAGCTTTTCTGGACCTTCCCGATAATGGTGATAGTCATCGCAAACCGCTTCGGCTACAAGGAGTCCCTGGGCGCGGCCGCGGTCCTTTCCGCGCTCTACGCCATAACCATCGTAGCCAGGCTCGGCGAAGTGGGTGAGCCGGCCCGAACGGTGATAGCGGATACACTGGTGCGGATCCTGCTGCTGATGATCATAGCCCTGGCCACGGCTTTCATAAGCAGGCGCGAGCGGCGCGAGCGGCGCGACGCGGCGATCCTGACCAGCATAGCGACGTCCATGAGCTCCACCCTCGAGGTGGATGAGTTGATGAACCTGGTCGTAGAAGGGATGAGCCAGGCCGCGTCTCTTGGAAGGTGCAGCGCGTTCATGGTGAGCCCCGACGGGCATTGGGCGATTCCCCAGAGCACTACGGATACCGACCCCATGATGCGCGAGGAGTTCTTCGGCCGCCGCATAGACCTAAAGGCGGAGAACGTGGCGAGCCGGGCCCTGAAGACGAAGGAGGCGCTCATCATCGCCGAGCCGCTGGTGGAGCCGCTGCTGGACGAGAAGTGGATACGCGACTTCGGTGTCACCGCCTTGATGGTCCTGCCGTTCATATTCCGGGACGAGCCCAGGGCGGTCGTGTTCGTGGAGCGCCGAGGCGGCCTCAAGAAGCACTTCCTCGATCGAGAGGTCAACATCTGCAAGACGATCCTGGCGCAGGCCACGGCCGGGCTGGAGAACGCGGTGCGGTACGCCGAGGAGCAGCGCAAGCGCAGCGAGTTGGACATACGCTACAGGACGAGCCGAGAGCTTTCCTCGACCCTCGACATGGACCGGGTGCTCGAGAACGCATGTAAGCTGGCGATGCGCTCGACGGACTCGGCGGGGGCCGTGGCGTTCATAAAAGACGAGGACCGGGGGAGGCTGGTCCCGGTGCTCTCGATAGGTGAGGGCGGAGCGCGCAGGTCGGTATTCCCGGTTGAGGCCTCGGTTTCAATGGAGCGCTTCGAGGATATGTACGCGCTCGCGGACAGGCCCCCGGTGCTGCACTTCGGAAACCCGTCACGGAACGCGTCGCTTCCCGCGTTCCTGCGCACGGACGGCGACTTGAGGATCGCGCCGTTCTTCACCCACGGCAAGCTCGCGGGCCTGCTGTGCGTTACGAACCCGGAGGAAAGGCGCTACGACTCCACGGAGGTCGCCCAGCTCGCGGCGATTGCCGGGGAAACCGCGCTGGCCGTAATGAACGCGAACCTCCACGAGCGGATCAAGGCCGACGCCGCACAGATGGCGAGCCTGGTACAGCTCGCCAACGCCATCGGATCTACGGCGCACCTTCCCACGATCATGACCCTCGCGCTGGAGACGGTCCGCCACCTGTTCGACTGCACTTCGGGCCTCATATACAGAATAGACGAGGAAGAAGGCTGCCTCCGCTACATGGAGTCCTTCGGGTACCGGGACGATATCGTGCAGAGGATAGCCTCGCCCCCTTACCCGCGTGCCGGGGACTGCTGGACCGTCAAGGAGGACAGGCTCATAGGGGTGGACGACCTCTCCGAAAACAGGCTTGCCTGCCGCACCCTGGAGAAGATAGGCAGCGGCTCGGCGATCTGCGTGGGCATGCAGGCCGAAGGCAGGACCCTCGGCGTTCTGCACATCAGGAGCGAGCGCCCCGGGGCGTTCGGGGAACAGGACCAGCAGCTCGCGATGGCAATAGCCGACCAGGTCGGACTGGCGATACAGCGCGCGCTGCTGTTCGAGGAGATAAACAGGCTCGCGGCGACCGACCCGCTGACCGGCGTATTCAACGTCCGCCGCCTGGAGGCGGTGCTCCAGGAGGAGGTCAGCAGGGCCAGGCGATACGGCCGCTCGGTATCGTTCCTGATGGTGGACGTGGACAATCTCAAGGCCTACAACGACACCCTGGGGCACCAGCAGGGTGACATAGCGCTCTCACAGATAGCCTCCATCGTGGACAGCGCGACCAGGGACGTGGACAAGGTGTTCCGCTACGGCGGCGACGAGTTCAGCGTCGTGTTGCCGGAGACGGACCCCGAGGAGGCCCTTGTGGTCGCGGAGAAGATCAGGCGCGCCGTCTACGAGTTCCATTTCGCCGGCGAGGAGAGAATCCCGGACGGCGAGTTGACCATAAGTGTGGGCGTCGCCAGCTTCCCCGGCGACGCGAGTGGGGAGTCCGAGCTCGTCGGCAAGGCGGACTCAGCCCTGTACTCGGCCAAGCAGGGCGGGCGAAACACCGTGAAAGTGGCCTGGACCGCATGAGCGGGCTCCCGGAAACGGCAGGGGTCCGGGCGCCGGGGCCGCGCCCCGCGGCGTCCCGGCGGGTCTGTATCAACGGCGCCGCGAAGCTTCATCAGAGGGGTGCGTCACCAACCGAACCGCCCGCCTGAACTCCCGCGTTTTTCTCTTGCAATGCCCAGGGTAACTGCGTATAATACGGCCCTATGTTTAGGCAATCCTGGAGCCCTGTCTGCTGAACGAGAACCATTACTCTATGGGGTGAATCTGATGGAGACTATGGATATAAAGTCGAAGGGCGAGGTGGTCCTGACGGAGGAAGGACGCCGGAGGTTGGCCACAGAGCTGGACGAACTCGTCAACGTAAAGCGCCGCGAGGTCGCGGAGCGCCTCAAGAACGCCATAAGCTACGGCGACCTGATGGAGAACTCCGAGTACGACGACGCCAAGAACGAGCAAGCCCGGGTGGAGCACAGGATCGACCAGATACAGACGATGCTGGCGAAGGCCAAGGTCATCGACCGCCGTCACATCAAGACAAAGGAAGTTGGGATCGGGTCCCTCGTGGAGATCAAGCAGGTCGGTTCGGGCAAGAAACAGCAGTACCGCATAGTAGGCTCCGCCGAGGCAAACCCGGAGAATCATACGGTCTCCTTCCAGAGCCCGGTAGGCAAAGCCCTCATGGGGCTGAAGGTCGGCGAGGTCGCGACCGTGTCCGCTCCGGCGGGAGAGATCAAATACCGCGTGCTCAATATCAAGAAATGACCCTCCGGAAGCCCCCCCGGAACCGGGCGTTGACGCCCGGGCCGCCGCGGGCAATGGATAACCGCGTTTGTGTTATTCTTCACCAGTCACATTCAACGCAGAGCCAGCGAGGATTCGAGATATGCGCGAAGACGAAGTCAGTGAAGTGACCTCCGGGGAGGAGAACGAGCTCCTGCGCGTCAGGCGCGCGAAGCTCGCGAAAATAATCGACAGGGGCGCCGAGGCCTATAAGCGGTCCTTCGGGGAGCCGGGAGAGGTGCTGCCCGCCGCGGAGCTCCTGAAACGATTCGAGTCCCTGGAGGCCGGGGAGAGCTCGGGGAAGAAGACCGCCGTTGCGGGGCGCCTGTTCGCCAGGCGGGAGCACGGCAAAGCCACGTTCGCTGACCTCAGGGATTCGAGCGGAAAGATACAGTTGCTGATGCGCCAGGACGCGGTGGGCGAGGATAGCTACGCGGAATTCCGCGAGATGGACCTCGGCGACTGGATCGGCGCGCGGGGAGAAGTAGTCCGCTCACGGCGCGGAGAGCTTTCCATCGCGGTCGAGTCCTGGGAGCTCCTGTCGAAATCCCTGCGCCCGCTCCCAGAGAAGTGGCACGGCCTCAAGGACCGCGAGCAGAGATACAGGCAGCGATACCTGGACCTGTTGATGAACGAGGACGCTCGGAGGGTGCTGGCGTCCAGGGCCGGGATGATAAAAGAGATAAGGGGTTTTCTCGACGAGAAGGGTTTCATGGAGGTCGAGACCCCCATGTTGCAGCCGCTACCCGG
This sequence comes from uncultured Acidimicrobiales bacterium, assembly GCA_964485255.1. Lineage (GTDB taxonomy): Bacteria > Actinomycetota > Geothermincolia > Fen-727 > Anoxymicrobiaceae > CAZEJS01. The sequence goes on from CAZAIS010000004.1 coordinate 19,060, forward strand.
CGGCGCGACCGCGCGGCCTTTCGTGACTCACCACAACGCGCTTGGAATGGACCTGTACATGCGTGTCGCGCCGGAGCTCTACCTCAAGCGTCTCCTGGTCGGCGGCTACGAGAAGGTCTACGAGCTAAACAGGAACTTCCGGAACGAGGGCATAAGCACCCGGCACAACCCGGAGTTCACGATGCTCGAGACGTACGAGGCATTCGTGGACTACCGGTACCTCATGGATTTCCTGCAGGAGCTGATTACACGGGCCGTCGTCGCGGTGCGGGGCTCGGATGAGTTCGAGTACGCGGGGCACCGGATATCGCTCGCGGCACCGTGGAAGAGGATCACGATGCTCGACGCCCTTCGCCAGGCGGGGCTGGATCTGGAAATCGGGACTGACCCCCAGCGCCTCAAGGCACTTGCCGCGGAAAAGGAGATAGAGGTACCGCCGGAGGCCGGCTCCGGATGGATAATCAACGAACTCTACGAAAAACTCGTCGAGCCAGGGCTTATCCAGCCGACGATCGTGTATGACTACCCCGAGGAGGTCTCGCCGCTGGCTCGCAGGAGCGCGAGCTCGCCCGGGTTCACCGAGAGGTTCGAGATACTCGTGGCGGGCCAGGAGATCGCGAACGCGTTCTCGGAGCTGACCGATCCCGTGGACCAGCGCGCCCGCTTCGAGGCCCAGGCGAGGAAGAGGGCCGCGGGGGACGATGAAGCCCAGCCGCTCGACGAGGATTACATAACGGCCCTGGAGTACGGCATGCCTCCGGCGGGCGGTACCGGCGTAGGCATCGACCGGCTGGCCATGCTTGCCACGGGGTGTCAGAACATTCGAGACGTCATCATATTCCCTCACATGCGTCCCGCGCAGGGTAGGTCATCACAGGCCCACGTCGAATAGGTCTAGGAGGGTCGCGTTCAGGCGGCCCATCGGTCTATTGACGGGAATCATGCCCTGGTGAAACGGACTGTAATAGCATCTAAGTAGGACGGCCGCGCGGGCAGGCTGGAGGTGTCATGAACATCTTCTGCGACGAATGCAAGAAGAACATAGCCACGGTGTTCCTGACCAAGATCTCGGGAAACGAGGTCTCCAAGGTCCAGTTATGCGAGGATTGCGCCAACAGGATGGAGGAGACGACGGAGGCGGCCAACCTGATCGCTTTCCTGCCGCAGATCCTGTCCGGGCTCCAGGGTATCGAGGAGCAGCACCTCATCGAGGACGTGCTCGCCGTAGAGCCGATAACCTGCGATTTCTGCGGTACGTCGTTCAACGATTTCCAGAAGATGGGATTCGTGGGGTGCGCGGGCTGCTACGAGTCCTTCGGCGACCGCCTCGAGGCGGTTCTCCTCGACTTCCAGGAGGCGACCGAGCACATTGGCAAGATACCGGGAAAGGCTTCCGAGAGCGCGCGGCTCAGGAAGCGGCTCCTGGAGCTTGAGCGCTACCTGGAGCGTCAAATAGCCGAGGAGGAGTACGAGGCCGCCGCCGCGGTGCGCGACCAGATAAAGGAAATAGAAGGCAGGCTCGAGGTGGAGAACGAAAGTGGCACGGAGTAAAAAGCCGCCGGCGACCGCGGAATGGCTCACCGAGCGGGGCCCGGGATACCCGCTGGTGCTTTCGTCCCGCGCGCGCATAGTCCGCAACCTGGAGGGGTTGCCATTCCCGATCGCCGCGGTTGAGGAAGAGCTGGAGAGGGCGAGGGGCATGGTCCTCGAGGCCGTCTCGCGACGCGTGGCGGAGGACCGCGACTGGCGGATCCGGTTCGCGGAGGAACTCACCAGGAGCCAGTTGGAGATGCTGGCCGAGGAGCATGTTACGAGGCCGTCGTTCTCGGACCGTGTCCAGGGCCGCGCCATAGCCGGCGCCGGCGTCGATGGTCGTAGCGTCCTGGTCAACGAGGAGGACCACCTGCGCATCCAGGCCGTCCTGCCGGGAGCGCAGTTCATGAAAGCCTGGAAGGCGGCCGACGGGATCGACAGCAGTATCGAGGGCGAGCTGCAGTACTGCTTCGACGAGAAGCTTGGCTACCTGACGTCTTCGCCGAGCAACGTGGGAACCGGATTGAGGATCTCGGCGATGCTGCATCTGCCCGCCCTGGTGATAACGGGCGAAATCGGAAAGACGATCACGGCGCTGGGGAGCGCGGGCATCTACGTCAGAGGCCTGTACGGCGAGGGCTCCGGCGTGGCTGGCAATATATTCCAGCTAGCCAACAAGCGCACGCTCGGCCGCACCGAGGATTTCATAGTATCCAACATGGACATAGTGGTCCGACAAGTGGTAGACAATGAGAGGACGGCAAGAAAAATGCTGTTGAGGGAGGACCCCCTCAGCCTGTCCGACCGGACATACCGGTCGCTAGGGATAGTGGAGCGCTGCAGGCGCGTATGCTATTACGAGGCACTCGAGCTGGTCTCCATGATCAAGCTGGGCGTCGACACGGAGGTCATCCCGGTGAGCGATTTCAACCTCTTGGAGGTGGGTGTGGGCATAGGCCCGTTCCACCTGCAGGAGCTTATCGGCCCCGAGGCCGGCGAGGAGGACGTAGACAGGGAAAGGGCGGTTCAATTACGCCGAATGCTGGGCTTATAGTGACCAGTTGATGGTGGTTTGATGAGAATATAGGCATCATGCTCTACAATAGTCATGGGAGGAATATAGGTTGTTCCAGAGGTTTTCAGACAGCGCCAGGCGGGTTGTTGTACTGGCTCAGGAAGAGGCCAGGAAGCTCAACCATAACTACATAGGTACGGAGCACCTGCTCCTCGGCCTCCTCCAGGAGGGCGAGGGCGTCGCGGCCAAGTCGCTGGAGGTTTTCCAGGTCAGCCTGGAGGCGGTCAGGAGCCAGGTGGTGGAGGTCATAGGGAGGGGCTCGAGCCCCCCCAGCGGCCACATACCGTTCACGCCGCGCGCCAAGAAGGTTCTCGAGCTGTCGCTCCGCGAGGCACTGCAGCTCGGTCACAACTACATAGGGACTGAACATATACTGCTCGGCCTCATCCGCGAGGGAGAGGGAGTCGCGGCCAAGGTCCTGGTCAAGCTCGGCGTTGACCTCGAGCGCCTGCGCAACCAGGTTCTCAAGAGCCTTACCGGTTCGGCGGCGGCGGGAGAGCTGCCCGGCGGCGAAGGGTCCCAGGGTCCGCTGATGCTGGACCAGTTCGGTCGCAACCTCACGGATCTCGCGGCTCAGAACAAGCTCGACCCGGTCATCGGCCGGGAGACCGAGATAGAACGCGTGATGCAGGTTCTGTCGAGGCGCACCAAGAACAACCCCGTGCTTGTCGGCGAGCCCGGGGTTGGAAAGACCGCGATTGTAGAGGGACTGGCGCAGTGCATCACCTCGAACGAAGTCCCGGAGATGCTCCGGGGTAAGCAGCTCTACACGCTGGATCTGGGGGCGCTGGTGGCGGGCTCCAGGTACAGGGGCGACTTCGAGGAGCGCCTCAAAAAGGTCATCAAGGAGATCCGAGGCCGGGGCGACATAATACTTTTCATAGACGAGCTTCACAACCTCGTGGGGGCGGGAGCCGCCGAGGGGGCCATCGACGCGGCGAGCATACTCAAGCCGGCGCTGGCCCGCGGTGAGCTGCAGACAATCGGCGCGACCACGATGGACGAGTACCGCAAGCACCTCGAGAGGGACGCCGCCCTCGAGCGCAGGTTCCAGCCGATAAAGGTCGAGGAGCCTACCGTGGAGCACACGATAGACATCCTCAGGGGGCTGCGGGACCGTTACGAGGCGCACCACAAGCTGCAGATAACCGATGGGGCGATGGTGGCGGCCGCGCGGCTGGCGCACCGTTACATCTCCGACAGGTTCCTGCCGGATAAGGCGATCGACCTGATCGACGAGTCGGCCAGCCGGCTGCGCATGAGGGCGATGACCGCACCCCCGGACGTCCGGGAGCAGGAGGACCTGCTGTCTCAGCTCCGCCTCGACAAGCAGACGGCGATAGCCACCCAGGACTTCGAGAAGGCCGCGCAGATCCGCGACCGGGAGCAGGAAACGATCCTGGAGATCGCCGAGAGCGAAAAGGACTGGAAGGCACCCCACCAGAGCCACAAGCTCCAGGTGACCGCCGACGACATAACCGAGATCCTGTCCTCCTGGACCGGCATCCCCATCTACCAGCTCACAGAGGAGGAGAGCGAGAAGCTCCTCAGGATGGAGGAGGAACTCCACAAGCGCATAGTCAGCCAGGACGAGGCGGTTGTCGCCATCGCGCAGGCGATCAGGCGCACGCGCGCCGGGCTGAAGGACCCGCGCCGTCCCGGGGGATCCTTCATCTTCCTGGGCCCCTCGGGCGTCGGCAAGACGGAGCTCGCGCGTACACTGGCGGAGTTCCTGTTCGGCGACGAGGACTCCCTGCTCCAGATAGACATGTCGGAGTACATGGAGAAGCACAGCGTCTCGCGACTCGTGGGCTCCCCGCCCGGCTACGTCGGGCACGAGGAGGGGGGACAGCTTACCGAGGCCGTCCGGAGACGCCCGTTCTCGGTGGTCCTGCTCGACGAGATCGAGAAGGCGCACTACGACGTATTCAACGTCCTGTTGCAGATACTGGAGGACGGCAGGCTTACCGACTCGCAGGGGCACCAGGTCGATTTCAGGAACACCATCATCATCATGACCTCCAACCTCGGCACTGCCGAAATACACAAGGCGGCGCCGTTGGGGTTCCAGGCCATGAGTGAGGGCGGCACCATGCATTACGGCGACATGAAAGAAAAGGTGGTCAGCGAGCTGAAGCGAACCTTCCGCCCCGAGCTGCTGAACCGCATAGACGACGTGATCGTGTTCAACGAGCTGTCCGCGGAAGACGTCAAGGCCATAGCTGACCTGATGCTCGACAGGGTCAGGGAGCAGCTTGCCGAGCAGGACATCCGGCTGGACGTGACAGACCCGGTCAAGGACATACTGGTGAAGGAGGGGTTCGATCCGTCCATGGGTGCCAGGCCCTTGCGTCGCGCGATCATGAGGCTTATCGAGAACCCGATCTCGGAGGCGATACTGCGCGGCACGTTCGCCGGCGGGCACGTTATCGTAGTGAAGGAGAAGGACGGAAGGCTCGATTTCGAGGTGCGCGAGGACGCGGAAACCGCGAAACCGGTCGGGGCCAATAACTGAGGCCGAACGGCGGTAATACAACCGGGCTTCTGATATCATGTAGAAGCCCGGTTCCTTTTGGGACGGGGTTTTGAGCGCCGGCGACGAAATACCACGTGAAAAGCCCGACTGTTTCGTGGTGGACGGCGGGAGCGGATGACGGAAACGAAAGGATGTCAGTGAGGGCGGAGACGGCCAGGCAGAGGCAGGAAGTCCTGATCCACGTGCTCGAGAAGGTTGCGCCGGGGACGGAGCTCCGGGAGGCAATCGACAGGATACTCCAGGCGGGATCGGGAGCGCTCATAGTCATAGGAAACATATCCGAACTCCGCCACATCATGTCCGGAGGCTTCAACATAAATACGGAGTTCAGCGCTCCACGCCTTTTCGAGCTCGCCAAGATGGACGGGGCGGTAGTCCTTTCGCAGGAGCTCAAGACGATCCACTCGGCCAACGTCCACCTCGTTCCGGATTCCTCCGTCGTCACCCACGAGGCGGGCATGAGGCACCGCACCGCGGAGAGGGTGGCCCGCGGTCACAAGAACTCGTTCGTGATAGCCATCTCCGAGAAGATGAATACGGTATCCATATACGTGAACGAGGACCATTTCACCCTCGAGAACATCCCGCTCGTCCTGGCCAAGGCAGACCAGGCACTGCAGACGCTTAGCCGCTACAAGTCCCGCCTCGACAAGGAGTTCAGCCACCTCAATACTCTGGAAATAGAGGATATGGTGACGCTTCGCGACGTCATCAAGGTGATAGAGCGCAACGAGATGGTCGTGAGGATAGCGACCGAGGTCCGTTTCCAGGTGAGCGAGCTGGGGAAAGACGGCCGCCTGGTGAGCCTCCAGTTGAACGAGCTGATGGCGGGCGTGGAGAAGCTCCAGAGACTCCTCGTGAGGGATTACTACGTACCCCGCGACGGCAAGGGCGCGGACGTCGTGGTCAGGGATCTCGGCAACCTGAGCGCAGACGAACTTACCGATGACACCACCGTGGCGCGGGTGCTGGGGTTCCGTTCCTCGGCCGACCTCGTCAGCAAGCTCGTAAGGCCCAGGGGCTACAGGATGCTTTCGATGATACCGGGCATCCCCTCCGGCGTCGTTGAGAAGGTCGTGGCGAGGTTCGATAACCTGAAGAACGTGATGCGCGCCTCACCAGCCCTGCTGGACGAAGTGGACGGCGTGGGCGACAGGAGGGCGCTTGCCATCAAGGAAGGGCTAGACCGCATCTCTGAGTCCATAATAATGGAGGGCTATCTCTAGCGCGCGCGGCAATCCAGGCTTACCGTCGTCGTCCATCGCGCGGGATACGATATTGTATGCGTTACCGGGTGGCTACACG
>CAZAIS010000005.1:0-21244 GCA_964485255.1 uncultured Acidimicrobiales bacterium
TCGATAATCGAGTACGGTCCCGCGGTCTGGACCGGCCGCGTATCGGGCCTTTCGCCGGAGGCCATGCTGGTGCTCGGCGCCGACACCGACGACAACCTGATCTACTACTGGGCGCTCGACCAGAACCTTCCCCCGGGGCCTATCTAAGACGTGCCCACCGGTGCGGGCCCGTCCGTCTTCCCGGTCTTTCCCGTCACGACTGCCGGCCGCTCGACCGGAACCTTCCCCCGGTGCCTACATGAAAAGGGCCGGCGGCGGGCCTGCTCCTTTCCCGGCGCTTTACTTTCACATTCCCATTGACAAGGCGACGACTGTCTGGTAATTGTTAGTGAAGTTTAACATTATTGGAGCACATGATGGCGGAGAAAAAGACAGTCAGCAGCGAGGACTACCTCGAGGCGATACTCAACGTGAAGCGGGAGAAAGGGACGGTTACGGTTAGCGCGATAAGCGAAGCCCTGGCCGTTACGAAGCCCAGTGTCAGCTACGCGATCAAGAAGCTCGTGGAGCAGGGGCTGGTGGAACACGAGACTTACGGCAGTGTCGATCTCACGCCACGCGGAAAGAAGCTTGCCAGGAACGTGGCGGCGAAACACGAGCTGCTCACGGTGTTCATCTCGGACATCCTGGGGGCGAGACGCCAGGACGCGGAACAGGAAGCGTGCCGGATGGAACACGCCATGAGCGACGAGACGAGGGACAGGTTCGAGGGATTCATCGAGTTCGTGCTTTCAAGCCCGAGAACGGACGAATGGCTCCGGAACCTGAGGTACTACCAGGAGCACCGCAAGCGTTCTCCGGAATGCCTCCGGAATTGCGCTGAACAGGAAATGAGCTGAAGGAGACTATTTTTTTTCTACCGGTGTTAGATACGACTAACATATTGACCGGCAGCGGCTGCGTCCGAAAGGAGATGGGATGTCCACAAGCAATCTGAAGGACCTGAAGCCGGGTGACAGGGGTGTCGTAATCAAGGCGCGCGGCATGGGCGTCGCGGGCAAGCGCCTCCTGGACATGGGCCTTGTGCCCGGCGCCCCTATCGAAGTCGTAAGGGTTGCGCCATTCGGCGACCCGGTGGAAGTGAACGTCAAGGGTTACAACCTGAGCCTCCGCAAGGACGAAGCGGAAGGCGTGACAGTGGAGGTTGACTAGAAGCATGAGAAACATGCATCTCAATTTCGCGCCGGTGGGGGTGGACCTGAGGGTAATCGGGATCAGGGGAGGGCCCGGGTGCCACGGAAGGCTCGCCGACATGGGCCTTGTCCCCGGAGCGGAGCTAAGGGTCCTGCACGGGCATGGGCACGGCCCGGTCCTCATTGACCTCAAAGGTTCCAGGGTCGCGCTGGGAAGGGGCATGGCCCACAAGATCATGGTTGAGGAGGAAAAGCTGTGAAAGATGAAGTTGTCATGGCCCTGGCGGGAAACCCGAACTCGGGGAAGACCACCCTGTTCAACAACCTGACCGGGGCCCGGCAGCACGTCGGGAACTGGCCGGGGGTGACGGTCGAGAAAAAGGAGGGTGCTTGCGAGTACGGCGACGGGCGCAGGTTGAAGGTGGTTGACCTGCCCGGAACCTACAGCCTGACGGCGTACTCCCCCGACGAGGCGATCGCCAGGGACTATATCGCCGAGCAGAAGCCGGACGTGGTCGTCAACATCGTGGACGCTTCAAACCTCGAGCGGAATCTTTACCTCACCGTGCAGCTCCTGGAAATGGGCGCCAACGTGGTCATCGCCCTCAACATGATGGACCAGGCGGCCTCACGTGAACACGTCATCGACACGAAGGTACTCTCACGCCACCTGGGGGTCCCGGTGGTCCCGATGATCGCGAGCAAGAACCAGGGGACGGGCGAGCTGATGGAGGCCGTAATCGAGGCGTGCGATGGGACGGAAAAGACGAAGCCGTTGAAGATCCCCTACGGTCGAGAGGTGGAAGAGGAGATCGAGTCTCTGGAGAAGGCGATACGCGAGACTCCCTCCCTCGCCGGCCGATACCCGAGCCGCTGGCTCGCTACAAAGATACTGGAAGAAGACGTCGGGATCGTGGACAAGGTGAAGGAGGCGGCAGGTTGAGCACGCTGCATATACTTAACGCCAGGGACCGGTCGCTCGCCCACCTGAGGGGAGCGCTGGGCGATGATGCCGAGACGGTCATGGCCGAGGCGAGATACGGCTACATAAGCGGCCTGGTGAAGGACGTCGTGAAAAAACCCGCTATCGCCAGGATGACCTACTCGGACAAGATAGACAGGGTTCTCCTGAATCGCTGGCTCGGGATACCGATATTCGCCGCGATCATGTACGGGGTTTTCTGGCTGACGTTCTACTTGACGCCGCCGATGATGGATTGGATAGAAACGGGCGTCGGCTGGCTCGCGGATTACGCCTCGGGCATCGGCGGCTGGTTCGGCTCCTTTCTCTCGGAGGGAGTGATAGGCGGGCTGGGGTCCGTGCTGGTGTTCGTTCCGCCGATATTCATGCTCTTCGCCATCCTCGCGATCCTGGAGGACGTCGGATACATGGCGAGGGCGGCTTTCGTAATGGACCGGCTCATGCACAAGATAGGCCTCCACGGGAAGTCCTTCGTCCCCATGATACTTGGGTTCGGCTGCAACATTCCCGCCATCATGGCGACGCGGACGATAGACAACGAGCAAGACAGGCTGACGACGATCCTGGTCAACCCGTTCATGTCCTGTGGGGCGAGGCTGCCCATATACGTCCTCCTCGCGGCGGCGTTCTTCCCGCGCAACCAGGGGCTGGTCGTCTTCAGCATGTACCTGATCGGGATAATCGTCGCGATAGTGATGGCGCTCGTGTTCCGCAAGACACTCTTCAAGGGCGAGAGCGGGCACTTCGTGATGGAGCTGCCGCCGTACAGGGCACCCAGGGTCAAGGGTGTGCTGATCCACATGTGGGAACGCGGCAAGGTCTTCATCACGCGCGCGGGGACCCTCATCTTCGGGGCCGTCCTGCTCATCTGGCTCCTGAACTACGTGGGCGCCCTGGAGCCAATAGGCAGAGCTATCGCCCCCATCTTCGGCCCCTGCGGCTTCGGCTACTGGCCGGTCGCGGTGGGACTGATCTTCGGCCTCCTCGCCAAGGAAGTCGTGGTCGGGACCATGGGGGTGCTTTTCGTCGGCGCCGGGGAGGTCGGCGGCCTGGGTTCCGTCATCGGTTTCCAGCTCGGCCTGTCCTCCCTCGCCGCTTTCTCGTTGATGGTTTTCACGCTGCTCTACGTGCCGTGCGTCGCGGCCCTCGGGGCCATCAAGCAGGAGACGAACTCCTGGAAATGGACCCTTTTCGCCGCGGCGTACACAACCGTACTCGCGTGGATAGCGGCCACGCTCATCTACCAGATTGGAAGGTTGTTCCAAGCGTGAGAAAAACGTTGCCGGACCGGGAGCAAAGGAGAAACAGTCAATGAAGAGCGTACACAAGAACGCCGCGGCGGCCGCCCTCACCATCGCGTTGATGGCGCTGCTCGCCCTGCTCGTCCCGGCGTCGCCGGCTTCGGCGTATACGCCGGCGGACGCTCCCGACGTGAAGGAAGCCGAAGACCTCAAGCCGGTATGGATATTCCACGGCGGCGCCGAGGCCATCGGCGACCTGGAAAAGTTTGAAATCGAGGACAACGACGTCCGCGGTTACCGCAAGGGCATGAAGGAAATCGAGATGGTGATCGGCGATCAGGGGTATCCGAGCGGAGAGCTCGAGCTCTCAAAGGTCATCACCTTCAGGGCGATCCAGGCCGCGATCTCCCAGCTCTGGCCCGAGGACGTGCCCGCCAGGGAAGACTTCGAAGTGGTCACGAGCGACCCTTCGCCTCACACAAAGGGGATCTTCGAGTACGTAACCAGGGCGGTCTCGAGAGACGCATTCCGGCTGGAAGCGCCCGCCGGGGCGAGCGAGAAAAGCCTGGGTCCCCGCGAGTACAGGTACAAGTTCACCAACACGGACACGGAAGAAGAGTTCGAGACCCACGTTCTCGAGGAGGTGTTCCCCGAGGGTTACTTCGAGCTGAGGGCGAAGGTGGCCGGCGGAAAGGCGACGGAGTCGGAGAAGGAAGAGTTCGACGCCATGTGGGTGAAAGTGAGAGACAGGTTCCTGACGGCGGAGGACGCGCGGGAACTCTTCTATATAGAGGAGGAGAAAAGCACGGCTCCGGTGTGGCCTATAATCTTCACCTTCGGCCTCTTCGGCCTGGTTGCGGGGACCACGGTCTATTCCATGGCCAGGGGCAGGGTGCGCGAGGAGTACTAGGAAGGACCGGGACGATGGGGCCCGTCCTCGAAATGGGACCGGCCGCGGCTTATCATAAGAAAGGTCGCTCGCCACGTGGCAAAGGAGACGGGCATTGGGATTGAAAGAAAAAGTGATAGGACAGTACGGAAGGCCCGCCGGGCGGTTTGGCTTGTTCATCGGACGGACAATGAACCGCGGTCACCGCGACATCAGGAACTGGTCGCTCGGCAAGCTCTCTATCGGGGAGGACTACCGAATACTCGACGTGGGCTGCGGGGGCGGCGCGGGCATCAATGCCATGGCACGGCAGGCCTGTCGCGGCAAATTGTACGGTCTCGATCATTCCGAGGATATGGTTGAATTGTCTCAAAAGGTCAACCGCGGCCTGGTGGAAGCGGGGCGGGCCGAGATAGTCCAAGGGAACGTGTCTTCTCTCCCGTTCGAGGACAACGCGTTCGACCTGGTAACGTCCTTCGATTCCTGCTATTTCTGGCCGGACCCGGCGGGGGACCTCAGGGAGATCAAGAGGGTGCTCAAGCCGGGGGGAAGTCTTCTCCTGGCCAACCAGGCGTACCGGGACGAACGCTCCGGGAAACGAAAACGGTGGTTCTCCGGTGTGAGCGGTTTCCGTATCAATACCCCGGATGAATACCGCGCATTCCTTGAAGAGGCCGGTTACTCTTCGACCACGATATATACCGACCGGGACAGGCGCTATATCGCGGCCCTGGCCGTGAACGGCGAAGCGGGTTGAAGGCGGGGCCTCCCGCGTTCGAGCGTCTCGCCTGGCAATAGCGCAGCGGTCACTGTCTGGCTGACACGGTTTGTGTTAATGTGAACGCTGTCGTACGCGGCCGGCAGGCTCGACTCGGTACCCGGATGATTGTGGTGGGGGTGGCACCTTCATGAAAGTGCTCGTCACAGGCGCTGGTGGGTTTATCGGAAGGTACGTCGTGGAGGAGCTGCGCGGGCTCGGGCATCCCGTACGCGCGACGGACCTCCCCGGGGCCGACCTTTCGCCGTCCGAGGCCGCGGGGGCCGAGATAATGCCGGGCGACCTCCTCAACCGGGATGAAACGCGCGCGATGCTCGACGGCGTTACGCACGTGGTTCACAGCGCGGCGGCTTTCAACCTCGCGCTTCCCCTCGAGGCGTGTCTCAGGGTCAATAGAGACGCCACTCTCCTGCTCGCCGAGGAAGCCGGAAAGCGGCGGGTCTCCCAGTTCCTCCACATAAGCACCGGCGGGGTCTACGGCGAGTCGGTCTTCACCCCGATGCGCGAGGACCACCCGCACCACGCCTGCGACTCGTACTCGGTGAGCAAGGAGGCCGGCGAATGCGCGGTCACGCACAGGATGCGCGATTACGGCATCCCGTTCACGATCTTCCGCCCCACCGCGGTGTACGGCCCCCACAGCACCTACGTGGCGGGCGCGTTCTACGTGGTACCCTCGATCATGCGGCAGAAGGGGATCAGGAAGATACCCTCGTTCTCCGGCGGCAAATCGCTCAACTTCGTGCACGTCAAGGACATCGCGGGCGCCATAGGCTTCTGCGTCGACAACCCGGACGCGTTCAACCAGGACTTCAACCTGGCCGAGGACAAGCCGCTGGTGGCTGGCGAGTTCTTCGACCTGCTCCTGGGCCTGTTCGGTTTCGAGATCACCCGCCGGGTGCCTTACCCGACCAGGTTCGTCGAGCGGTTCGCCAGGCTGGCTCTCAAGATCCCCTATTCCCTGTCGTTCGGCCCTGCCACCCGCGTGCTCGGCGGGATGTGGAGGGACATCGTTGCCGAACAAGGCCTGGTACCGAAGCTGAAGCCCGCCCTGGACAAGGATTTCCTGTACTTCCTGCTCGGCAATCATTACCTGGACAACTCAAAGATAAGGGGGATCGGCTACGTTTCGCGCTACCCGACCTGCGTGGAAGGCCTGGGGGAGACCATCGAGTGGTACAGGCGCGAGCGCTGGCTGCCCTGAAGGCACGCGACGACGAGGCGCTGGAACGGGCGCGGAAGCCGGCCCGTGGAAACCGGGAGGTGTGAGCGATGACGGTACCGCTGGACCTGGGAATCAACACTTGGATAGGGATGACTTTCTCCCTCGCGGGCGCCCGGAAGCTCGACGCGATGGACCCGGAGGAAAGCATCCTCACCAGCAAGCCGTACCTGTACGGCCTGGGGTATTCCGCGACGGTGGGCATGGGGATAGCGGGAATCTGCTACGCGCTCGCCCCCGACTGGATGCTCATGTACTACGCCGACCACGATGATATTCCGGCGCCCGTGCAGGCGGGCATGTTCGCGTTCTACCCCGCGATGTACACGCTCGGGTTCTTTCTCGGGCGCCAGCTCGAGAAGAAGAAAAAGAAGCTCGGCTGGGCCGCCTGGGCATTCAATTTCCTGGCCTCCCTCGGGTACATACTCGTTTCATTGAACCGGTTGCTCAAGGTCGGAACGACAGATGAATTCAACAGGGGTGACGGAAAGAGCATCTTCAAGAGCACGCTCGCGCCAATCCTGATCGTGGGAATGCCGAGCGCGTTCCCCGCCCTCTACTACTTCGCGAAGCGGGCCGCGAAGTAGCAGTCGGAATCGATAGCGGCGGTAAGGCTCCCCACCCCTGCCGGCTCCGGGTACCCCGCACGCGCCACGCGGGGGCCTGGGTCGCCCCGGCGGCACGCGAGCCGGCAGGCGGCGGCGTCTCCGGGAACGCGCTCAGATCGGCTTTCCGAAAAGGAATCCAAGCTTTTTGAGGCCGCGCTTATTGTAGAACTCGTGCGCGCCGGTGCGCTGGAACCCGCTATCCAGTTGGATCGCCTTGCAGTCCAGCTCTCCGGCAAGCTCGGAGGCCCGCTGTATCAGCTTTCCGCCGATTCCCTTCCTCCTGAACCCCTCGCGCACGATAAGGATGTCGATGTACAGCATCTCTCCCGGGAACTGCATGCTCTTGCGCATGTTGGCCGAGCAGAAGCCGGTGAGCCTCTCGCCGTCGTCGGCACAGAAACAGAAGTCCCGGTCGCTCTCTATGTATTCCATGAAGTCGTGCCGCATGGCATCCTTGTCGGGCATATTTTCATCCCAGAGCTGCTGCAGCAACGTGTAGACGTCTTCAAAGTCCTCCGGCCTCGAATCCCTGATTTCAAACATCGGCATCTCCTGTCGTCCGGATCGATTTCAAGCGTGCCCCTGTCAGGGGTGCCGCGTCGCGGCCGCCCGATGACCCGCCTGCTTTTTCAAACCGGCCATAATCATATTCGAATGCGGCGCCCCGTTGTACCATGCCCGCCTCCGCCGGAGGATGACGGTGCCGGGGACTCGGCGGCCGTGATAGAGTACCAATGGTCGACACGGCAAAGCGAGGATCCCACAAGGTGAGCGACAGGGAAACGATGGAAGGCGACCCCGACCCGGCCGAAGGCGGCGAGGATCGAGGGTTTGACAGGTTCAACATCGGGAGGCTCAACTCATTCAGCGACGCGGTCTTCGCGGTCGCCATAACACTGCTCGTTCTCTCGATACAGCCTTTCAGCATAGCGGGCAAGGTCACCGAAGCGGAGGTCCTCCAGGGGCTCGGCAGCGTCCTGCCCCACTTCTACGCGTACGCGCTCTCGTTTGTCATCATCGGGGCATTCTGGGTGTCTCACCACAGGCTGTTCTCCAGGTTCAGCGAGCTGGACTACCGGCTCCTGTGGATCAACCTCCTCTACCTCATGGTTGTCGTGTTCATACCGTACCCCACGGGCCTGCTGGCCCAGTACGGCGGGACGATCACGATCACGGCCCTCTACGCGGGGAGCATGTGCCTCATCGGCCTGCTGCAGGCGCTGCTTTGCTGGTACGGCGCGCGACTGCACAGGGAGCACGGAATGGACCTGGACGCCGGCGCGACCAGGAGCTACATCGAGGCTTCCCTGACCCTGTCGGGCGTCTTCCTCGCATCCATAGGGATAGCTTTCTGGAACGCGGACGCCGCCAAGTACTTCTGGCTGGTGCTGTTGCCCTTGGGAGTCTTCGAGAGGATACGGGAGCGAAAGAAGAGGGCGCGCCCGGCGGGGCCGGAACCGTCGTGAGCGCCGTTGTCTCCAGTCGCTGTCGATTCTGACCGCACGGTCCTCCAGTCCATTCAAAACCTGATATGCGTTGGATCGATCCGACTGTTTCTGCTGCATGGAGATGATTAAACCTCCAGCTCGCGGCAGGGTATCGGTTGACGATACCCGGTCCTTCCCCGGCCGGCCGTCTCCGGGGATTCAACCACGCTTGTCGATCACCTGTTCCCAGGATCCGTACATCGGGTTCGGCACCAGGATGAAACGGGTCCCGAAGGAGCCGCGAGCGCTATCGACCTCGCCGAAGCCCGCGTCACTGCCACGGTCCTTGAACCTGTCGGAGAGATCGTTGAGGTTGTCACCGATGTACAGGAGCACCTCGTAGTCCTCTTCTATCGTCGCCCACTGTTCCTTCTTCCCCCCGAAGAAGTCCATCGGGCCGTCCCGCAAGACCACCCTTTCGGGAGTGGCGTTGGGACAGCCCTGTTCCTGGAGGTTTCTCACCGTGAGGTCCATCAGCGCGGCGGGCCTGTTCGTGACATAGAAAGGCTCCACCCCCCGGGACCTTGCGTACTCGAGAAACTCGACGACACCCGGCTCGGCCCTGGATTCCCCCCTCCCCAGCCACTCCACGAACTCCTTCATTATCGACTCAGGCTCCATCTCATCCGCCCGCTCGAGTATGCCGGCGAAGAATTGGCTCGTGTCCAGCACGGTGTCGTCTATGTCCAGGATGACGGCCTTGGGCCTGTCGCCGTCATCTGTCGCGAGGGCGGCGTCCAGCGCCATCCTCGCGGTCGCGTAAGCCTGGTAATAGCACGCGCGACGCTCGGCGGACCGCTCCTGCCACGCGATAGCCGTTTCCCTCGAGGCCAGTGGAGAAGGCGGGTCCTTTCTCGCTTCAGCCTCACCGCGACGACCGTCCTGCTCCAGGTTATCCATGCGATTTCACTCCTTGCTCGATCTCGCGCATCGACCACCGGCGGCGCGCGCGGCGGCCCGCCCGTCGATCTCGGTTCCGGCCTTTCACACCGGCTGCTTCAAGTAGTCCAACCAACTCTCCACCTTGGGACCGGCCACGCCCGCGCCACCCTCCCCCCGCTCCTGGATTGTATTGAAGCCCGGAAGTTCGCTCAAATGAGGAGGTACGCCGGGCGGGGGCTCCGGCCTTTCACTCACGACCGGTTACACTCGCGTCGTGCATGGTCCCGGATACCGGGTATTGAAGAAATCTCGAGTCCGGAGCGTAGCGCGAGCTAAGGGGTCCGCCGCAGTTTTCCCGCCAGAACCCTCATGTAGGCCCTCCTCGGTGAAAGGGCGAGGGCGGCGAGGAACAGGCCGAAGAGAACCAGGACTATGGAGGCCCCTGAAGCGAGATCGAACTCGTAGGAGAGCACGAGACCCAGGACGACCGCGCACAGCGCGCTGACCACCGATACGGCCATGACCCCCCTGTAGTTCTTCGAGAGCTGTATCCCCGCCGCTCCCGGAATAACCAGCAGCGCGGATACCAGGATTATCCCTATGAGCTTGATCGAAACGACTATGATGAGGGCGATCGCGACCAGGAGGCCGTAATAGACGAACTGGACGGGTATACCGCTCGCCCTGGCCGTCTCCTCGTCGAAGACTGTGAACAGCAGCTCCTTGAAGAAGAGGAACGCGAACGCGATCGCGAGGGCGCTCACAACCGCGAGGACGATCACGTCGCTCCAGTCGAGAGCCAGGATGCTCCCGAAGAGATAGCTCATGAGATCGACGTTGTAGCGGTGTGCCGCGGCGATCAGAACGATGCCAAGCGCCATGGAAGCCGAGAACAGGATCCCGATAACGGTATCCTCGTGAATCCTGCCCTTTCTCGAGAACCACCCGATCCCGAGGGCGACCAGCACACAGAAGACCGCCGCGGCCAGCATGGTGTTGATGCCCGCGAGGATGCCTATGGCAACGCCGCCGAAAGCGGCATGGGCTATTCCCTCGCCCGCGAAGGCGAGCCTTCTGACGTTTACGAAGAAGGAAAAGGTGGAGCATGCCGCCGCCACCAGGACGCCACCGACGAGAGCCCTTACCATGAATCCGTGAGAGAGCATTACCGGCCTTCCCCGGGTTCCCCGGCGCCAACCAGGAAGTCGAACTCACACCTGTACGCCTCTTGGAGCCGATCGCTGCCCACGACCTCCTGCGGCTTCCCGTGCAGGTGCATGGTGTGGTTTATGCAGACCATCTCGTCGGAATAACGGGCGAGGGTCTGCACGTCGTGGGAGACGAAGACCACGGAAAGGCCCAGGTCCTCCTTGAACCGGTTCAGGAGCTCCATGAACTGCTCCTGGGCCGGCAGGTCCAGGCCGCTGGTCGGCTCGTCCAGGAAGAGAATCCGGGTCTCGCGACACAGGGCCCGCGCCAGGAACGCCCGCTTCTGCTGGCCGCCCGAGAGCTCGCCTATCGGGCGTTTCTCGAGGCCTTCGAGCCCCACCCTCTTGATGCTCTCCATTACCGCCGCCCGGTCCGCTTTGTTCGGGAAGCGCAATAGACCAACGCAGCAGACGCGCCCCATCATCACGACGTCGAAGACCGATGCCGGAAAAGTGGGGTCGAAGAGCACGGTCTGTGGCATGTAGCCGATGTGGTGAAGCTCGTGCTTGAGTTCCCGGGGCTCCATCCCCATCACCCGCACCGAACCGCGATCGGCGGTGAGGAGGCCCAGCATGACCCGGAGCAATGTCGTTTTCCCAGCTCCGTTGGGGCCGACAACCCCCAGGAACGTGCGCTCCCCGAGATCGAACGTGATGTCTTCGAGAACCGTGTGCCCGGACAGGGACACGAACACGCCCCGCAGCTCGACCAGCTTCCTCGGCCCGTCCGTCGGGGTGCGGAAAAACTCCACTACCCTGCAATGCTCGTCTGTCTTCGCTCTCACGATCCCAACTCTACCTCATTTCATGGCTTCCGCCATAACCGCCGTGTCATGCTTTATCAACTTGACGTAGGTATTGACCTCGGCCTCGCCGGGGTCCCCCAGCGGGTCGAGCGACTTGAGCACCACCTCGGCCCCCGTCTCCGAGGCGATCGTTTCCGCGACCCGTGGATTGAACTGCGGCTCCGTGAAGACCACCTGTACGCCCTGCTCCTTCATAGCGTTCACGAGTTCCGCGACATCGCCCGCGCTCGGCTCCTTTCCCGGCAGTTCCTCGATCACGCCGACCTGCTCCAGGCCGTACCGATGGGCATAGTAGACGAAAGCCGGGTGGAAGGAAACGAACTTCTTCCTGGTGAACGCGGACGTCTCGCCCTTTACGTATCCGTCGAGCTCCTTCAGCTCGGCGACGTACTCGCGCGCGTTATCCGTGTAGGCGTCCCTGTTTTCCGGGTCCGCCTTCACGAGCCCGTCCCTTATCGCCTCGACCTCGTGGACGGCCAGGTTGGGGTCGAGCCATACGTGGGGATCGTAGACCTCGTGCTCGTGGCCGGCGTCCTCTTCTTGCGACCCTTCCGGTTCTTCGCCGTGCTCCGCTTCAGATTCCTCCTCGTCTGCGTGGTGGTGCTCCCCGCCGGCCTCGATGAGATCGCTCCCTGGCACGTTATCCGCCGCCGCGACTTCCACCAGTTCCTTGTTGCCGACCTTTTTCACGACGTCGGAAATCCACGTCTCGAGACCCAGGCCGTTGTAGACGAAGACATCGGCGTCACTGAGAAACTCCATCTGGCGTACCGCGGGCTCGAACGTGTGCGGGCTCGCCCCGGCCGGCACCAGCAGCTCCACCTCGACCAGTTCACCGCCCACGTTGCGGCAGAAATCGGCGAGCGGCTCGATGGACGCCGCCACCTTGAGCCTGCCATGTGCCTTTTCGCCGCCGCAACCCGCCGCCCACAGCAGCAAGGCGCTCACCAGCAGGACTGAAACAGCAAACGCGGCATAGAGTCGTGCATGCCGATTATTGATAATCATTCTCATTTACCTCCCAAGTGACAACCTCTCCACACCCAATATCGAAAGAAGCCTACCCTGAAGGCAGGCAGGAAGGGCAGTAGCCGAATAGCGTCATGCAGTGGGACGTGACCACGAAATCGGACTCGTCCTTGAGCGCTTCCTCGAGCCTGTCGACCGTGCAGGCCTCGAGCATGTGAGTGGAGCCGCAGGAGTTGCACACGACGTAATGGTGATGTTTCCCCGTGGAAAGCTCGTAGTGTTGCGCTCCCTCGTGCAGGTGAACCCCCTGGATAACGCCCAGTTCCATGAAGAGATCCAGGGTACGGTAAACGGTGGCGACGCCCAGGCCCGGTTTTTTCTCGCGTGCGAGCCGGACGACCGTCTCGGCGTCGATGGGCCTCCCCGCGCTATCGGACAGGACGTCGAATACCGCCTCCCTCTGCGGGGTGGACCTGTATCCCCTGCTTCGCAGTCTCCTGGCCAGTTCCACTACTCGCCCCCTTATTGATAATCAATATCAATATCTACCACAAGACACCGCCGCCGGCAATCCTTCCGGATGAAAAAGGCAGCCTCAGTAGTCCCCGACTCTGAACGTGAGTTCCGCCGGTTTCAGCTTTTTCCCATATACGTCCCTGCCGGAATCGAACCGGATGACGTACTTCGTCCGCGGGAGGTATATGTACTCCGGGCTCGGGGTGAACACCATGGTCCGGCCGCTCCAGCTTATCCCGCCGTCAGTGGAAGGCTCGATCGAAAAACCGCCTTCGACGGAAGCCTGGTCCATGGGCCTCGAGAAGGTGAACCTCAACTGCTGCCGCGCGGGTTCTATCAACCTGTCCGCGTAGTTGAACCCGGTTATCCTCGGCCCTACCCTGTCCCCGACGATCAGCAACAGGCCGATCAGCAGGAGGAGCACGAACGACGCAAGCGCGCCCCAGGCGTGTACGTTTCCCGCTCGTTCCTCAGTAGAGATACGGGTCATCAGGCGGTTTCTCCTCCTTGACGGTATCGGCGTACAGGATGAGCGCTCGCTTGCCACGCCACTGCGCGGTCTTCATGACACCGCTCGCCCTCACCCACTGGTCGTCCTTCAGCCGGGTCGACTCCGCGTACTTCACCGGTATGTTCACCGCGGTCGCGTCCGCCGCGCAGCACCAGATGAGGTACCGGGTCAGGTAGAAGTACCCGTCCTTCGCCTCGGGAGGCTTGTAGACCGCCCCGGCGATGCTCGCCTCCTTACCGGCGAAGTGGTCCGGCTCCGGGTCGGCGGATACCGCTATGAACCAGTCGTTGAATGACCAGCCGGAAGTGTCCACCTTCGGCGCCCCGGCGTCCCCGGCCTTCCCGTCGGTGTCTACCATCGACCTGACCGCCTCGTTCCGCGCGGCCCTCCCGGCGGACAGCGGCTGGTTTCCGAGCGCCTGCCCCATTACCAGGGGCGCGAATATCAGCACGGTCCAGAACACGTTCCAGAAAGCGGAGACCCCGGAGTCACCCTCCAGCCGGGGATACCGGAACCTGAGGACGAAAACCGCGCAGCCGATTGCGAACAGCAGGCCGGCGCCCACGTATACCAGCCAGACGTACTTGGGGTTCAGATAGCTCGTGAGCCGCTTCTTGGAGGCGATGTCGACTACCAGCAGCGGGAATAGCACCAGCCAGAGCGTCTGGGCGAGCCGCGCGTACTTCACGATCGCCTGTTTACGGTTATCGTTCATTCCAACCTCACAGGATAAAGAAATTCACCAGCAGCGCCAGCAGGAAGCTGGAGAGTGTCACCAGTACCGTGATCCAGAATAGAGCCCTGGCCTTGAAAGCCGAGGTCATCATCACAAGGGCCTTTATGTCTATCATGGGGCCGAACACCAGAAACGCCACGATGGACCCGGGCGAGAACGTGCCCGCGAACGCCACCGCGAAGAAAGCGTCGACGTTCGAGCACAGCGAGATGATGAAGGCGAGCAGCATCATGGCAAGAATGGAGAGCACCTGGCTGGTGCCCACGCTGTTGACGAAAGTTTGGGGAATGAAGGTCCTGAACGCCGCCGCCACCATGGCCCCCAGGACGAGGAGCCTCAGCATCTCTATAAACTCGTTGCGCACCAGGAACAGGAACTCGGTGAACCGCTGCTTCCGGGGAAGGGTGCGGTAGTACTCGTAGCCCGCGCACCCGTGACAACCGTGAAGGTGGTTTTCCGCGGGCGCTTCGGCGGTCCCGCTTTTTCGCGAACAGCCGGCGTCGTCGTGTTCGAGCTCACCGCGGCCGTGCCCCTCGAGGGAGCACGAGACGTTTCCGGCGGCGTCTTTCACGACGTCGCGCCTTCCGACCATCGAGAAGACGGCACCCGTGAGAAGTGCTATCACGACGGTGAAAGCGAGCCTGAGCCAGAGTATCTCGGGTTGCCCGGGGAACGCCGCGAGCGTGACTATTATCACTACGGGATTCAATACCGGGGCCGCGAGCAGGAACGTGATGACCGCCCCATGCGGAACCCCCTTGGCCATCAACCTGCGCGCTACCGGGACATTGCCGCACTCGCAAACGGGAAAGAGAAATCCCAGTACCAGGGCATAGAGAAGAGCCATGGGCGTCTTTTTGGGAAACCACTTCCCTAGAAAATCGTCGCTCACGTACACGGACAGGACCGCCGACACGAGCACCCCCAGGAGCAGGAAAGGCGTCGCCTCCAGCAGAATGGAAAACAGTATTACGTAGAAATCCCTGAACGTACGCAATTTCGACCACCATTATCAATCCTGAAAAGCCTGCTTGGCGGTACGGCGTTCCATACACTATCAGAATAGCAAGCAATCCGGGCGCGGGCCGCCGCGTTCCGGACCTCGGGCGATTGGCGTCCCCCACACGCTGTGCATAAACCCGGGCGCGGTCGCGGGCCGCAGAGTGAAGGTCACTCCATTCTCAGGGCCGCGCCGAACCACCCCGCCGGTTCACAACCCGTGCGCGCTCTCGATGAGCTCCGTGAGCCTCGAGGCGAAACGCGCGGCGGGAGCGCCGTCGATGACGTCGTGGTCGATGAGAATGGTAACGCTCAGGAGTTCCCGGGGGGTCACGCCGCCCTGCGCCACTTGCGGCTTCACCGCTATGCCGCCTATGGCGAACGCGAGAGACTGCAGCGCGAAGGTGAGTGCCCAGCCGCCCGACCTCGTGAACATCCCTACCGAGGTCACGATGATCGTGCCCCCGAAGCGCTTGAGGGTCAGGGGCATGCGGACCAGCGCCTTCCACGTCAGCCTGCGCAGAAACCCCGGAAGGCACAGGTAGATACCGACCATCCTGGAAGATTCCCTGTCCCCCAGCACGATGTCGCCGCCGGACTTCCTCGACCTCTTGAAGACGTCGATCTCGCGGCTTATCTCCTCGACACTCTTGAGGTTTGTGCGACGGATTACGTACGGAAGGGGGACCTGCTCGCCGCCTTCCTCCACCTCTATCATCACCGAGATGTCGATATCCTCAAAGACGAACAGGCGCCTGCCCCTGCGCAGGGCGTGCACCTCGGGAAACTCGCCGGCCGCCCGGCTGATGCACTTGATGAGCCAGGCAGTGAAGGAGATATGGGCTCCGCCGCTTTCTTTCCTGCGCCTCAAGGCCGCCCTCGCCTCCGTTACGTCCATCTCCAGGAGCGCCTTGACGTGGTGCCGCTTCACCGTCTCGTGCATCATGTCTATCGCGACGGTCCTGCTCCTGGTCAGTTTTTCGACGCGGTAAGAACCATTGTTCTCCACCTGGATACCTCCTGCCTTGGAATCATCCGCGCGGTCGCGGCCGGGCGCCGGCTGTCCGGGCGCCTTCAATCGACCTGCCCTCCCGGCAATGAAAGACCACCGGACTTCTTCAGATAACCCGCCCTTATGGCGCAGATCGCGAGTGCGATTATCGCCGCCCCGAACGCGATGAGATAGACGTTGTCCACGGCCTCGAGTAGCTTGGCGTTCGCCACCATCTGGGTGCCGCCGCTCGCCATTTTCATTTTCGCCCACTCGCCCATGGCGATTTCGGCCAGGGGTATACCCAGTATCTTGCCCAGCTCGTTGGCGGTCTCGTTGATGCCGCCCGCCACACCCAGTTCACCTCCCGGAGCGCTGTTCATCACCTCGCATACGTTCGCCGGGTCGAAGAGGCCGTCCCCCAGGCCGGCCAGCACCATGGCCGTTAAGACGATGGGGAAGGCGGTGTTCGACCCCGAGAACCCGACCAAACCGAAAGCGATCCCCATTAAAAGAAGGCCGGATATCTCCATGGGAAGCGAGCCGAGCCTGTCGACCGCCCAGCCGCTGAGGAACGTAACGGCCACGGCGGCGATTCCGACCACGCTGAGCATAAGGCCCGCCCTGTCCGGGAGCATGCCGAAATAGCCCTGCAGAAAGATCGGCGCTGCGAAGAAAAACACCTCCAGCCCGGCCGACTGGAACACCAGGGTGGCATTGGCCAGCCCGAACCTTGGCTGTCGCAAGAGCCTGAGGTCAACGACCGGGAACAGAATCGTCCTTCCGTGCCTCTGGAAAAGCCATCCGGCGAACAACGCCGTAGCGATCAACGTCAACACGACGGGCGAAGCCCACCCCTCGTTCCTGGTGAGCTGAAGCCCTATCGCCATCGGCACCAGGGTCGCCAGCAGGAGCAGGGCGCCTTTCCTGTCGACGGGCTTTTCCTCGCTGCCCTTGCTCTCCTCGACGAAGCGAAGACACAGGAGCAGCGACGCGACACACAATGGGAAGTTCAAGACGAAAATGTATCTCCAGCCGGCGTGTATTACGATTACTCCCCCCAGGAAAGGTCCCATCAGTATAGACAGATTGACGAGCGTATTGGCGGCGCCGAAAGCCCTGCCGGTCCTGCCGGTGGGCGAATTGGCTACGACGAGAGCCGGGAAAGTCGCTTTTATCATCCCCGCGGCGAAACCCATGAATGCTCCCGTGATTACGAGCATCGACACGTGGAAGGAAGCCGCCGCGATCAGCACCGAAACAGAATAGAGGGCCAGACCCGTTACGAATATCCTCTTGCGCCCGATCCTGTCGCCCAGGTGGCCGACCGAAATCATCAGGGCATACCTGCAGACAAGGTACATCAGGCTGAACCAGCCCAGCGTTCGGAAGTCCGCGTCGAACGCCTTCAGCATCGCCGGTGTCGCGGATGAAAGGAGGGCGATCTGGAAAAGGGTCACGAATTTTCCCGACGTGATAGCCAGCAGGGCTCGGGTATCTCCGGAACCCCCGTTCTTTTTACCGGCTTCTTCCTCCACGCTTGTTCCTGTCAGTGAAAAGAGGACTCCAACCGAGTCCGTGAGGCTGCAACAGATCTCGATGGCCCGTGATCCAACCGTGCCGTTCTCCGGGCACGTCCATTCTACACATCCCGTATCGCTCGTTGTCGAGAATCCCTTGGGGCCGGGCTTCCGCGCCCCAGGAACGTGAATGGCAGCTCGAGCACCTGTGGGAACTGACAGAAGCCCGGGTGGTTCCCGTCCATGAAGAGGACCGGGTCAGCCGGACCGTCCACCCGGCGCCCTCACGGGCTCCGGGTTCTTCCCTTTTGCGAAAGCGCCAGGAAGAAGGCGATCGCCACCACCAGCAGGATGAATCCCACGAGGCAGGTCTGCTGGACGGCCGCCCCGAAGCCCTCGTTTCCCAGCAACGTTCCCTGGAGGTCGTCCCACCTGCCCATCAGGGCGTCCGCTATCACTATGCCGCTGACCAGGGCGAGCGACTCGATGGTGCTGTGGAGGCCGGCGGCGGTTCCCAGGCGTTCCCTCGGCACGTCACTCATCACCGCGCTGTAGTTCGCCGCCGTGAAGAGACCTCCCGCGATACCCGTCAGTATCATCGACGAGATAATCAAGCCGAACATAAGGCTCTGGCTGCAGAACGCCAGCAGCCCCAGGGAGACGGCCGCGACAACGAGAGCGGCCAGTTGCGGGACGGTAGTGCCGATCCTGTCGGCCATCGTGCCGCCGACATACATGACCGCGACGGCCACGCCTCCGCTGATGGCGAGTATCATGCCGACGTAATGCGGTCGGATGCCGAGGAAGTACTCGAGGAAGAACGGAATCACGTAGGTCGCGGTCGTCACGGCGGCGTACATGGCGAAGTCGGCCAGGACACCCTGGGCGAACCTCTTGACACGGAAAAGGCTCAAGTCCACCACGGGGTTATCCACCCTGCTGTTGCGAATGAAGAAGAAGCAGCCCAGCACCACGCTCGCGCAAATAGGGACGAGGACCCAGGGGGAGTGCCATCCCCAGTCGTCCGCCTGGTTCAGGCCGACGAGGAGGGGCGTTAGGAACAGCAAAAGCAGGAAGGAGCCGGCGGTGTCCATCCGCTCCCCGGGAAGACCGCGGCTCTCCGGCAGTACCCTTCGGCACATGACCAGGGCGGCGATTCCAATGGGCACGTTGACGAGGAAGATCAGCCTGCCGCCCATGTGCTCGCTCGCGAATCCGGCGATGAACGGACCGATTATCGCGGCGGCGCCTCCCGCTATCTCGGCGAGCGCGAAGACACGGCCCCTTCTGCTCTCCGGGAAGTTGGCGGTTATCAGCGCGGGCGCGACCGCGTTTATCATTCCCCCGCCCACGGCCTGCACGGTACGGGCGGCCAGCAGCAGGGCGAAGGAGGGAAGGAGGGCGGCGAGACAGGTCCCCGCCAGGAACAGCGAAATCCCGAGAATGAACACCCTCCTGTGTCCAATCGTATCGCTCAGCCTGCCCCATATCGGCATTGTCACTATACGGACGAGCAGGTAGGAAAGGATAATCCAGCCGGACGCGTCGACACTGAGGCCGAGGCTGTCCTTCAGGCTGGGTAACGCCACGAAGATCATGCCCGTTTCCAGGAAGAGCATTACCCATGCCAGGACTATCGCGATGAAGACGCGGGATTGACCATGTTCTGTGTTCTCGTTTGCCACGCGGGTCGACCTCCACGGGAAGGATACCACAGTACGTATACGGTCAATGTTGAGCCTCTCAGTGAAGGACGCGGGGTGATCGAACGCACCGCGTGGCCTGAAAAGACCCGGCTCTTGCGCCGCGCGGGGATTGGGATCTGTTGCCCGGCTCTTGCGTAGCGCCCATTCCCTGGAACGCGTACCCCGGCTGGTGTAGAATTGAGGCGAAGGTTTCCGCATAAAGACGAAGGGTTCCGCGCTCCTCTTCTCCAGAAGCCCGATCGGAAGGATCACGATGAAAAAGCCGATTCTCGCAACAGTCCTGACCCTGCTGGTATTCGCGACGGTGCTCTTGACGGCCGGCGAAACACTGGCTGACACGTACGTCCACACCGGGCTGGGCGGCGGTCAGTCTCCGTTATCGCTGGCGGCGAACGCTACCAACGTATTCGCGGGGTTCGATGACGGCCGCGTGTGGCGAAGCGACGGCGCTACCGGCTGGACGTGCCTCGGGACGCCTGAGCCTCAGAACAGTGCCGTCACCGCGCTGCTCTGGGCTCCCTACAGCGAAAGCCTCACAACGCTGTTCGCGGGGTGCGCCAACGGCAACGTTTACCACCTGAGGTCCGACGGCGCCTGGTCCTGGGACGGATACGCCGGTTACGGGGCAACTGTCAGGTGCCTGGCGGCCACCGGCGGCCAGTACTGGAACGTGTACGCGGGGTCCAGCAACGGCAATGTTTACTGGTTCAAGGGCGACTACACCTGGGATGACGTCTGTAGTACCGGGAGCAGCATCGGCTCGCTCACGTACGGAGAGAACTACTTCAAGGCGGCGTGCTCCAACGGCTACATCTACCACGGTTCGGGCACCAGTTGGAGCAGCTACGGGTACTGCCATACCACCGATCCCCAGGCCCTCATCTGCCAACAGATTGGTCTCATCGCTGTCGGGTACAACTGCCACACATGGCAGTACGGCGGCGGGACGACCTGGACCGACTTCAACAGGAATGTCGGCAGCAGGCCGGTGCAGAAGATGATCAACGTCGGCACAACGACGTACGCGGGGAACGACTTCGGCCAGGTTTTCTACTACGACGGTTCCAACTGGACTCAGGCAATCGCCTGGCCCGGCTACATAGACGCGACCCGCGCGCTTGCCACCGATGGAACGAATCTCTACGCGGCTTTCGCCAGCGGGCGTGTCGTCAGGTACGCCTCGGGTGCCACGACCAATATCTGGCCCACCGCCGACTCGCAGGTAAGCTCCCTCCTGTCGAATGGCGGCAACGTGTATGCCGGCTGCCACAACGGACAGGTGTATTCCTACGACGGCGGTGACTGGGACACTTACGGCAACAACACGGGTTCGCCCGTCCGGTCCCTGGCCGCCTCGGATACGCGTATCTACGCCTGTTTCGACAACGGGAACGCCTACTATTACAACTCCGGTGCCTGGGCGAGCACCTCTGGCCCGGGCCAGGCATATTCAATCGCCTTCGACGGTTCCCTGCTCTTCGCCGGATGCGGAGACGGGCACATCCGGTACTACGACGAGACCGGCGGCACCTGGTCCGACGGGGCGTACCTCGGAGGTGTCGAGGTTACCACCCTCGTTTGGTCTGGAACCAGGATATTCGCGGGGACCAACGCCGGCCAGGTATACCGGTACAACGGACCCGGTGACGTCGTTTCGACGGAGCTGGACGCGGGCGGTTCGCCGGTCAGTGCCCTGTGCTGGGACGACTCCACCCTGTATGCGGGAACCGACGCCGGGCACGTATACGCGTACGACGGTTCGAGCTGGACCGACATCCATCCTGCCGGGTCGTGTCCGGTCCACTCCCTTGTCGGTACCGGCGACGTCATCCTGGCCGGCCTGGACAACGGGCAGGTTCTCAGGTACGCGGACGGGACCACCTGGAACGTGAGCGGGTCGGCCGGGACCTGTCCCATCGAGGCGCTGGCCTGGACGGGAACAAACGTCTTCACGGGAAGCATCTACGGCTCCTACCGGGGTACGCTGACGATGCCGCCCACCCTTACCACAGGCCCGGCCACCGGCGTCACATCTTCTGGGGCGACCCTGAACGGCGACA
>CAZAIS010000005.1:21344-24825 GCA_964485255.1 uncultured Acidimicrobiales bacterium
CCTTCAGCCACCCGGTGGCCGGTCTCGATCACGCGACGACCTACGAGTACCAGGCCATGGCGCACAACCCGGCGGGAGACACCTACGGCGACGTCGTGGAATTCACAACCGCGGCCGTCCCGCCGTCGGTGACCACAGGCCCGGCCACCGGCGTCACATCTTCTGGGGCGACCCTGAACGGCGACATCACGGATACCGGCGGGGATGACTGCAACCTGCGCGGGTTCCGCTACCGGGTGAAAGGCGGCGGCGACCCCTGGACGGACTGGGCCGAGGTCGGCACCTTCGGGACCGGCGCCTTCAGCCACCCGGTGGCCGGTCTCGATCACGCGACGACCTACGAGTACCAGGCGCTGGCCCGGAACCCGGAGAGTACCTCTTACGGGGACCCGGTCGAGTTCACAACCGCTCCGTTGCCGGAGCCGAAGGTCAACTCCGTGTCCCCGTCATGGGGCCCTCCGGGGACTCGGGTCACGGTGAAGGGCGCCGACTTCGGTGACGAGCGAGGCTCCTCCACCATCACCGTGGGTGGAGTCCGGGCACAGGTGGTCTCCTGGTCCGACGACCGGATAGTGATAATCGTCCCGGACGGGAGCCCGGGCGGAGCGGTTGTGGTGACAACCCGGGCGGGAGGCTCCAACACCGATAAGGACTTCGCGGTGGTCCTTTCCACGTGGTACCTCGCCGAGGGCACAAACGCCTGGGAGTTCAAGACCTACATCAACATCGAGAACCCCAACGACGAGGGGGTGACCGTGAGGGTCACATACCTGGATCCCAACCCACAGGCCTCCGGCAAGGGAGTGGTCGCGACCAGGGACATCAAGCTGCCTCCTCTCTCCCAGACCAGCATCTCCTCCGAGCCCGACATCGGGGCGGTGGACTTTTCCACCACGGTGGAGTGTCTCGAGGGCAAGACCATAGCCGTGGACCGCACCATGTACTGGACCGGGAACGGGGTTTCCGCCCCCGGGGCGCACTGCTCGGTGGGGGTCACCTCTCCCTCTGCAGTCTGGTACCTGCCGGAGGGATCCTCGGCCTGGGGGTTCGAGACCTGGACGCTGGTCCAGAACCCCTTCCCCCGGAGCGCCGACGTGACCCTGACCTACATGACCGAGGCGGGGCCCATCGCCGTACCCAAGAGAGTGCCGGCCAACTCCAGGGCCACGTTCAGCATGATCTCGGACATCGGGAAGGCGGACGCCTCGATCCAGGTCGAGTCCGACGTCCCGGTGGTGGCCGAGCGCTCGATGTACAGAAACGACCGGCGCGAGGGCTCCTGCTCGGTGGGGGTCACCGGCAAGGCCGAGAACTTCTACCTGGCCGAGGGCTCCACCGCCTGGGGGTTCACCACGTACCTGCTCATACAGAACCCCAACAACGTGCCCGCCACGGTCACCGTGTTCTACCTGACGCCCGCCGGTCCCGTCCGGGAGGACCCTTTCACGATGGAGGCAAACGCCAGAAGGACCATCAGGGTCAACGACGTGGAGGGCTTGAGCAACACCGACGCCTCCATCCAGGTCTACTCCCCTCAAGGGATAATCGCCGAGAGGGCGATGTACTGGGACAACGGGACCGGTGAGGCCTGCCACGACTCGGTCGGGCTGGCCCGGCCCCACCGCGCGTTCATGCTCCCCGACGGTCAGACCTCGGGGGGATGGCAGACCTACACCCTGGTCCAGAACCCCAACGAGACCGACGTGGATGTACGAATAACATACCTCCCCGAGGGGAAAGGGACCCCGGTCTCCTTCACCGACAACCTGCCGGCCGACACCCGTCACACCTATGACATGTCCGACAAGATCGAATCTGGAAGGGCTTCGGTCCTGGTGCAGGTGACCGATCCCGCGGGCTCGGTGACGGTGGAGCGCTCGATGTACCTGGACGGCAAGAGCGCGGGCACGAACACCATGGGGGGTTGGGTGGACTGGAGGGACATGCGCACCGGGGCCGGGCCCGAGACGCGACGGCGCCAATGAAATGGTCACGTGAAACGCACCAGGCAGGTCGAGCTGCCTGCTTTTCGCGGATGTTCCGTTTCCGGCCCGTGCCGTTTTGCTTCCATGCCTTCTCCTCCAGCCCTGCCAATGCGGTGTATTGTGCCGGGGCTTCAGCAGCATTATCCTCTAGTGGAAGAATCCGATCGGTCCCCGACAGTCGAAAGAAGGTCTCGACATGAAGAGATTGCAGATCGCGGCGACTCCGGTTCTTGTGCTGACGCTCTTGTGCATGGCCCTGCCGGGCTGTGGGAGCTCCACTTCGGGGCAGCCGTCGACCAAGGTGCCCGCGACCGATTCGCAGGGTGTCCCGGACTACGCGAATTCCACCAACTGGCTGTCGCTTCCCGCCGCGGACGCGACCAGGAAGAAGGTGGACGTCTTCTTCCTGTACCCGACCGCTTACCAGCAGTCGAGCAAGAGCGACCCGGTCGTGTGCGCCGTGGACAACGCGCAGATGCAGTCCGCGGCGAAAGCCGCCTTCCAGCGTGACGCGACCGCGTTCTCGACGGTGGGAGACATCTTCGCGCCCTGGTACCGCCAGGCGGCGATCTCGGTACTCGGGCTCCCGTCCTCCGATACGCAATCCATAGTCGGGGGCGAGCCTACCTCCGATTGCCTCTCGGCGTTCGACTACTACATCAAGAACCTCAACAAGGGCCGGCCTTTCATACTGGCAGGCCACTCGCAGGGCTCGAACATCCTGGTCAACCTGCTGGCGCAGTACATGAATAAAAACCCCGACGTCTACAATAGGATGGTTGTGGCCTACGTCATCGGCTACTCCATCACGCCTGAGTACCTCAAGCAGAACCCGGAGCTGAAGTTCGCGAAGGGCGCGGACGACACGGGGGTCATCGTCTCCTACAATACGGAAGCGCCTACCCTCACCGGAACGGACCCGGTCGTCACCCCCGGAGCGCTGGTCATAAACCCGATAATCTGGACAACCGAGGAAACCGAGGCGACCGCCGCGCAGAACCTCGGGAGCATCTCGTTGGATCCCAAGACGGGCTACCCGGTGACCGACTCCGACGGTAAACCCAAGAAGGTCCTGAACTTCGCCGACGCGAAGGTGAACAACTCGAGGAACTGCCTCATATGCAGCTCCGTCGATCAGAGCACTCTTGCCCCCGGCAACGAGATGGTCGCTAACGGCATCTATCACAGCTTCGACTACCCGTTCTACTACTTCAATCTGCGGGCCAACGCCCAGAACAGGGTAGACCGGTACTTGAAGAAGTAGGTGGGGCGGCCGCCGGGCGGTGCCCGCGGGCTAACCGCGGGACGGAGACCGTCCCTGAATCCGGGTTAATCGCGGTCATCGCGGTCCCGGTTGTGGCCGGTGCCGGGCTGTGTGTCTATCATGCCGTAAGCCCACGGCGGTTTTCGAACAACAAACAGGCTATATGGGGCGCGGGACATCCTCGAGGCGATGGCGTGTTTGCTCCCGTTTATAAATTGTTGTGCTGCATTTT
>CAZAIS010000006.1:0-23289 GCA_964485255.1 uncultured Acidimicrobiales bacterium
CATTGCGCGCTTGCGGAACCTGCGGTCCTCTGTCTCCTCCCAGCGCTCCTCCCGCTCCTCCTGGCGCTCCTCTACTCTCTCCTCCAGCGCCTCCCGCAGCCTCCCCGGGCGCATCGCCCGCGCCTTCTCGCGGGTCGCCTTCCAGGCCGCGGCGGAGCCTACGGCAATGCGCCGTATCGCGCGACGCGGCATGCCCGCGATGTCTTTCAGGTCCTCCACGAACGTAACCGGCCCGGCCCCCGTCCCGCCCGCTTTTTCCGGAGCGGTCCGTTTCACATCGGGTCGTCCGCGACGCCTTTCCGCGGTCGCGGCTCCGGCCGGGGGAGCCTCTTCGGTGTGCCTTTCCGCAACCGTCCCCGGCGGGCTCCCCCGCCGCGTATCACGACCCGCTCCCCCCGGAGCGCCGGTGCGGGGTCCAACGGCCTCCCGTGGATGCGGGCGTACCTCTTCCACGCCGGCCCCGCGACCGGCGGACGGCCGGCCGGTACCCTTCTTCAACCCGGGCTTCGCGGCGGGAGCGCTCTGCTTCCCGGCGGCGCTTCTGACCCCGTGGTCATCCTGGCGAGCCTCTCCGACCGGGGCCTTCTTCCTCAAGGTGAATCCCCGCTTGGGCGCCGAGCGGCGCCTGATCTGGTCGACGCTGCTCTCACCGCACCTGTTGCAGTAGTGCGTGCTCCCGCCGGCGGACTCGCAAATCCGGCAGTAATTCCTCCCGCATTTCATACAGGGAACCATCGTGTCCCCGTCCGGGTGCCTCGGGCAGACGTTCACCGCCGACCTCCCGGACTCCCGGCCGTGACGAGGAACCGAGCCGCGCGCCTTTTCATTGAACAACCACCGCCCCGTTGGTATAGTCAAAGCATACCGGAAGCCGGGAGCACGAGGAGAAGCCGTTGAAACTCGGCAAGATGCAATCTGTGATAGTGGTCGTTTCAGTGTTTGTGCTAATTGGACTGGTCCTCATGCTGGGATTTCTTTTCCGTCCGACGATGGCCTCCATCAGGAAGAGCATGAAGAAGGAGAGCATGAGCTATATCGAAAAGGTGGACAGTATAGCCAAGCTCAGCGATACCCAGAAAGAACAGATGCGCACCTGCCAGGGCAACCAGGCGATGATCCTCTCGGCGGCGACGTCCTACTACGCCAAGTTGGGCAAGTACCCCCCGGGGGGGACCATCACCAAGGACAGCCCGCTGGTCAAGGAAGGCTTCCTGAGCGCCGCTCCTACCTGCCCCGCGACGGGCAAGGAGTACAGTCTCTCCCTTCACGCCAAACCGGTCCCACCGTCCACCGACTGCCCCTCCGGCATCTGGTACCACGACTTCAACCTGGGCCTGCGTTGACCGCCGGTGCTTGCGCACCCTTTGTCACTCACCGGGGGACGTGGACGGCAGAGTCGATTGCGGGGTCGTACCGCTTGGCGTCGTTGACTTCCCCTCGCCGTCGCCCTCCATTGGCACGCTGATACCCTCCTTGATCTGCTCCAGCGTCATCTCGCTGTTCAGGGAGAGCATCCTGTTCGAGAGTTCCGTCACTTTCGTGGAAAGGTCCGCGGTAGGCTTGCCGGCGATGTTCGCCTCGTTGAGCTCGTTCGCGGCCTTGAGCTGGTCGATGATCGCCTGCATCCAGGCCAGTGTCATTACCTCCAGCCTGTAGAGGTCCCTCGTCGGCTCGAGGGCGAGTACTTCTCCGATGGTGTCCTCGATGTCGCGTATGCGCTCGTTCACGAGCTTCACCACGCCGACAGTGTCCTTCTTCTCGGAGAGCTCCTGCGCCTTCTTGTCATCGGCGTCGAGCTTCTTGTAGAAGGCCTCCATCATCGTTTTCCATTCCGCCTTGTACGCGTCCTCCCGCGCCTGCTCGGATGACCCGCACCCGGCCAGGGCGCAAACCGCCATCAGTAACGCCAGGCATCCCGCCGTCAGCGCCGTGATGCGTATTCGTCGCTTCATTAGTGAAAGCCCTCCTTCTCGGGTCGCTCGACAGGACGCGTTGCCCCGCATTTGAGGAAACCGCCCCGTGGGGCGGTCTCCTGCCATTCCGTCTCGGAGTCCCGGACCAATACTACCACCTAGCCGGACGGCGTGGAATCCGTCCAGTTGCGGTCCGAGAGCTCCCGCCAGCCCCTGTTCCTGTAGGGGATTACCCAGCCGTCCGCCTTGATGGTCGGACGGTAGTAGCTGTACCTGTACCAGCCGATGCCGAGGTCCGTCGGATCCGTCAGCTCCACGTGGTTGCCGGCCACCAGGTTGCCCCTCGTGGTACCCGTCCCGAGGATGCCGCTCAACAGAGACATGGCAACCGTGATGTTACGTCCGGCCCACATCTGGAAGACCGCCTGGTCTCCTATCGTCAGCGCGCCCGCGAACCCGGACGGGGACACGTTCACATCGTGCATCGCCATCAGGTGCAGCTCCTGCTGACCGTAAATCTTCCAGGTCGTCGAGCTTGTCACGTTGATGTCTCCGGCATTCTCGTTGCCGTACCCGTAAGCTATGACGGTCGCCTTGTGAACGACGGAGTCGTTGGGGAAGTTCAACGAGCTTATCGTAACGTTCCCCTCCGCGAAGTATATCTCGTCGGTGCTGACCGGCTGTGAGGGCGCCAGTGTCAGAGTCGCGTCGCCCGAGAAATAGTGGCCCTCGCCCTGGGCCTGGGCCTGGGCGCGCCACCAGTCCCACTGCGGGCGCGGCATCTTGACCGCGGTGGCCCCGCCGAACGGCAGCAGGTTCTCGAAGTCGGGCCTAGCGAGCGCCGACGGCCCCCAGGTCGGAAGCGGCGGGCTGCCCGGTGTCTGGCCGACGAGGCCTCCGGTCGTCGTTGCCGCGTCCTCGGTGGTGTAGTTCATCCACGCCGGAAGGTCGCCGGAGGCGGTCGCCATGTTCGGGAAGCTCGGCCTCGCGCCGCCGAACGCCGGCATCGCCGGCTCCGAGGGAAGAGGCAGCTCTCCGCCGCCGCTGGCCGCCGGGATGAGGTTATCCACCGCCGTGGGTATGGGCGGCAGTGTCGGCGGGGCGATCGCCGCCGTGGGAACGCTCGGCAGCGACGGCGTCCCGGGGCTTGTCGGTGTCACTTCGAAGTCCGCATCTGGCGGATAAGCCACGGTCGGGGCGGCGGAGGCGCCCTGGTCGGAGGACCTCACTACGCCTCCCTTGGTATGTCCCGACCCTTCACAATGGTTACAGTAGCACAGGAAGCTCGAATGCCGGCTGCAGTTCCCGCTGGCATCGTTACGTGCGGTGTAGCTCTGGGCGCCGCGGTATATCGCGCCGCTCACGTTGAAGTACTCCCAGTTGCCAGGGTCGTTGTTGTCACAGCTACCCAGGCACAGGACACAGCTCGAGCAGCCACCCTGTTCTCGCCGGGAGTTGATACTGACTGTGGATGGCGACCTGACGTCACCGTAGACATAGCCCCATTCGCCGTCCCGGTCGTCGCTCCTGAAGGCCAGGCTCACGTTGCCGCCGGACCATATTCCGCCCGAGTCCACCAGGTTCTGGTTGCTCTCGCCTGCCCTCGCGTTTCCGTCAATCGAGACCGCACCGAGGGCCGTGATGCCACCCTGCAGGACGTAGCCCGGGTCCGGGCTTTTTGGGATCTTGACCGCGACGTAGTCGCGCGAGCGGATGCCCCCGCTCTGGATCCTCATTCCTCCCTCGGATCCCGCCCAGTAATCGGTCTCGCAGTCGATGTTGACGTAGCCGCCCGCCCAGATGCCGTTCCAGATCTCGATGTCGGCCGCGTGCTCGTACTTGCTGCTCATCCACTGCTGGGTCTCGATGCCCCCGCGAATGTCCCAGTCCCCGTCGTCGAAGTTCAGGCCCGTCGAGAGCTTGCTGAGTATCTTTCCGAACTTGACGTTCTCGTCGCCGTCGGTGTTTATGTTCACGTGCCCCTCGGAGACTATGTTGCCGGACCAGTCAATGGACTGGTTTGGCGAGAGGTTCACATCCTGCTCGACCATGAGAGCGGGACTGCCGTTCAACTGCCAGCTACCGTCGTCCATGTTGAAATCGATCCAGTTAGCCTTGATAGTGCCAGCCCTGATGGTCTCGCCCCAGGTGTCCAGCCTTACGCCGCCGACCGCGTTTATGCCTCCGTCTGCGTAGAAGTTGTCATTCAGCCTCATGCCGAAAGTGCCGCCGCAGTTGATCCCGCCGCTCACGTTGACGTGGAACTCTTCGGTGCCGCCATCATTCCAGCCAAGATATATGTCGCCGGCGCTCCTGAGATAGCCCCTGAGGTCAACGTCGCTGGCGGCCAGGACATGGTCCCAGCTCCAGTTTATGCTGGCACCGCACCATACGTTGGTCAGGTGGTAGTTGAAATTGGCATTGTCTATTCCATCGTCGAGGTATATCTGCCCGTGGCTGTGGCACTGGCTGAAGTATATGGTCCCGCCGGTAATACCGTGGGTTTCCACCCCGTAGCCGGCGGTAGTCCGCGTGTCGGAGCCGGCGACGACCAACCCCAGCCTGACGTCGCAGTTCACGATGATGCCGGAGCCGTACCACGTCTTCACTTTGCCCCTAGTGGTAACCGTTCCGGTTATGTTTACAATGGTCCCTGTTACAGACAGGTCGCTGTAGCTGACGTACAGGCCTATTCCGTCGCCCCACGAGACTCCCTCGTTGGGTCCGGCTGTAATGTTCCTGCATCCTATCGTCCCCTGCAGGCTCTGCTCCAGGTACACCGAGTCTTGGGTCCTGATCGTCCCGTTGTCGCTGGTGCCGCCGGCCGTGGCTATCACCCACACACCGTGCCCGCTGTTGCGGCTGTCCCTGTCCATTCCCGCGTAAATACCGTTGGTATTGATCGTCCTGCTGGCCACCGAACGCACGCGGACCGGGCTGCTCGCCTCAAGGAGCCCGCTGATCGTGATCCCGCCCCACAGGATATTCGCCTGGGAATTGATGTAGGAGCTGAAGCCGTAGTCACGGCCCGATTCGCTGTCGGATCCGATCTTGCAGGCGCCGCGAACCTCGATGCCCTGCCCCCAGGACGTGTTGAAGTCGGTGCGCCCGGTGGATGTAATCCCGCCCGTGCCCGAGCTGCCTATCTTGATGCCGAGGGCGCTTGCCCGTATGTCCACCCCGGTGCCCCCGGAGTTCACGGTGTTGGCGTGGTCGTGCCCCGCCCTTATGAGCCCGGCGATGTCC
This sequence comes from uncultured Acidimicrobiales bacterium, assembly GCA_964485255.1. Classification (GTDB taxonomy): domain Bacteria; phylum Actinomycetota; class Geothermincolia; order Fen-727; family Anoxymicrobiaceae; genus CAZEJS01. Next base: position 5,160 of record CAZAIS010000006.1, read on the forward strand.
ATGGAGTTGAAGTAGCCCGCGATGCCGTTGCAGTTGAGAACGACCTTTCCCACGGAGGTGATGCCGTTGTAGATGCCACCGCTGTAATTGCCGACCTGCACCCCTCCAAGCAGCGACGTATCGATGAGGACGCCGTTGCGGCCCCAGGTGGCGTCGTCGCAGTATCCCGCGTTTATCGCTCCGTTGACGTGTATCCCGCCGGCGGTGGCCGTCAGCTTCACCCTGCCCCTTCCAGTCAGGTGGCCGTAATCGGGCCAATCGACTATGGAACTCAAGTCAACGGTGTTGCTGATATTGATCGCCTCCCCTCCGTCGAGGGAAGCGCTGTTCGTGCCCGCGGTTACGGTGTTGATGGCCCCGGTATTGGGGTTGTAGCCGGCCACGACCCTCGAGAGCACGGCATCTATATTTACCATGCCCCTCGAGGTTATGTTGCCCCATACCTGTATCGGCGCCAGGTTCACGTTGGCGTTTATCCGGACGCCCGTCCCCCCGTTGCCGCTGACCGCGTCGGTCCCGGCGGTTATGTTGCCCTTCACGGTAAGCCCGAACGAAGCCGTGGGCTGCAGCGGGACCCGCCCGCGGGAGGTAATGCTGCCGGTAACCGTGATCGCGCCCAGGATATTGTTGAGGTATACACCGTCGCCGCCGGTCCCCTGCCCGTTCAGTAGCGTTGTCGAGTTGGTCCCGGCGGTTATGTTGCCGTCAATCGTGGCCCCGCCCGCGTTCGCCCTCGCCTCGAACCTTCCCACGCACGTGCCGCTCTTCATGCTTGCGCCGCCCACCTGCGTGGTGAACGAGATGCCGGTGCCGCCGTGCAGCCCCGCCTGGTCGGTCCCGGCGGTGATATTGCCGACGCCCACTCCGCCGAACCAGGTATCGACGTTGGTCCGCCCGCGGGACTTGATGTCGCCGCACCCGGTGCCGCCTACGTAGATGTCAAGGTCGCAGCCTACGCCGCCGTTGCCGCTCGGATTCTCGGTACCTGCGTTCACGCCGCCGCTGCCGCTGCCGCCGGCTCCGACCATGCCCGCGACCTTGCCGAACCCGCTCAACACGCCTGCGGAGTACCCGCCCGCTATGGAGTTCAAGTCGATGCTTATCCTCTTGCCGGAATCGGTAAGGTACCCCGCGTAGACGTTGCCGACGCCGAAGCCTCCGGCGCCCGCCCAGAGCTTGACCTTGCCGCGCGCCGCGAGGTCTCCCATGCCCAGGTAGCCCGCGTACGCCCCGGTGTCGAGGGTAGTGCCGTCCTGGTTGCCGTTGTTCGTCCCGGCCCAGATGTCATGAGTGGTGATCCCGCCGGTGATCGTCTGGAATTGCAGGTACCCGGTGGACTTGATGTTGCCCGAGTATATGGTGCCGGCGGTGTTCGAGTTGAAGTCAACGCCGACGCGGTTGCCGCCGTCCGAGAAATAGCCGGACTCTATGTCACCGATGTCGACAGCCGTCATTATGCCGTCAACCTCGACGCCGCCCCTCGCCTTTATGCCGTCGGTGGGGCCCTTGTCCATGTGCCCGATGTGGACGCCGCCGCCCCAGACGGAGCCCGAGACCACGCCCATGACGCTGGCCTTTCCGCCGCACTCGATCCCCCTGTCGATCGTTATTGCCCCGCTGCTGGTGGGACCGAAGGATCCCAACGCGTTGACCGTGACGTTCTGGGACGCGTATACCTTTCCGACGTACAGGCTGCTTATCTGGAGGATGTTCGCGTCGCAGTAGACGTCACAGCCGCCGGTGTTGTCGATCCCGGCGTAAACAGTCCCTCTGACACTCGGTGGATGGAGCCCGCTCAAGGCCCCGCCTATCGTGACGTCGTCCTCGCTGATGACGTTGCCGTAAACGACGCTGCCGAGCCCCAGCAGGTGAGACGTAAGGTTGATGTCACCCACCGAGTAGATGCCCCACCCGTCTCCCGTCTGGCCGATGCCGTCCAGGGAGTAGCTCCCGAAGTAGTTGGTGACGTCGAAGGACGTCCTGTTGCCTGATTCGTTTCCGTTGTAGACGAGGAAGTTGAAGGCGTCGAAGTAGTTTGGGTTCTCCGACGCGTAGTTGACCTTGGACTCGAGAGTCCTCGTATACTGCACCCCGCCCGCGGTGATCGCGCCCCAGGACACTATCACTTTCTTGGCGTGGTCCGCCGGGTAAGCGGGATCCTGGTACAGCCAGACCTGGTACTTGCCACCGGCGAAATTGTCGTTCTTGTGGACCTTGGACGGAACCGGCGGGCTGCCATCAAGCGCCTGGTGCGGCCAGTTCAAAAGCGTCGCGTCGGTGGTCTCGGAACTGGACAGGGCTGCTTCGTTCCTGAGCTGGATAAGTGCTCTGCTTATGCCCGCCTCCGCAATCTTCTGGGCCCTGGCCGAGTACCTGGCCATCTGGCTCATCTGCAACTCGCCTATTCCAATAGTGACAACGACCATGCAGATAAGGAATATCAATGCAAGCCCGAGGACGGCGATTATCATGGCGACGCCCGGCTCGCCCGACATCACCCGGAAAGGCAAAGCTACCCTGGAGCTATTTCGACCTTTCGCCGTTCGACTCAGCCTCATCGCTCAAACCTCCATCCGCGCGCCCTATATTGCAGGCGGGTTGTCGTTCCTGTCATCGGGGTCAAGCTTCAGAATGACGTAGCGGCTGTACGACCTGTTCATCCTCACGCCGCTGCTCGCTTTCGTAAGGTTGATCGCCACCTTTATCGATTTCAGGGATTCCTGGTAGGAATCGGTTATCGTGGAAGTGTGCGCCCAGTCGGAGTAATATGTGAACTCGAGCGGATTCGAGACCCCCGTGTTGAGGTCGTCACCTATGCTGACGGGATCCCTTTCGTCGATTTTCAGCATTATCTTGTTGCCGTCGGGGACATCCCTGTAGATCACCAGAAGCTCCGTCCCGTTTGAAGCGTCGGAATCGACGTCCGCGCGGAACGTCACCTGCGTGGCGTTGGTGCCGGCGTTGTCGAAATACTGCGCTCCACGGAGGAGGTTCTCGATCCTGTCCAGGCTCGAGGCGCCCTCCCGGTTCAGCGCCGAGGCGGCCCGATGGCTTCCAAAGAAGGTGTACCCCTGGCTGATCACGAGCACGACCCCCGCCATGAATATAGACAGCAACACCAGGGCTATGATGAGCTCGACTATAGTGAAGCCGCTCTCTTCGGACTCTATGTCCCTGACCTTTCGCGCGATCTTAAACACTGGTCTTTTCGCTCCCTCAGTCGATCGTGAAAGAAACCGCGTTGCTGTCATCGCTGGACTTGCGCACGAAAACCTGCCCGCTCACGGCGCCCGAGGGGATTACGCATTCGATGGCGGTGTCGGACCAGGAATTGATCGTGGCGTTCACTCCGTTCGAGAAGACCACGTTTTCCCCGGAAACCCTGCTCCCGAAGTAAGTGCCGTTGATCCTGACCCTGTCGCCGATCGCCCCGTGGGCCCCGGACTTGCTCGGTTCGATGTTGTTTACCGCCGTGATGACCGGATCGTAGGTGAAAGTCACGTTGTTGCTGTCCCCACTCAACTTGTGCACCTTGACTGCGCCGGTAGCCCCTCCGCTGGGCACCACGCACTCGATAACCGTATCCGTCCAGAAGTTGACCGTGGCGTTGAGGCTGGATGTGAATACTACATTCTCGCCGGTGGCCCGCGTACCGAAATTGACACCGTAGATCCTCACCCTGTTCCCGGCGTCCCCGTGGGCACCGGACTCCCCGGGCTCCACGTTATTGATGCTCACGATGGCCGGGCCGGTCCCTCCGGTGACGGTAAACATCGATCCGTTGCTGACCATCGCACCCTTGGACACCGTCACGTAACCGGTGGTCGCTCCCGCGGGGACCTGCGCCCAGATGACGTTGTTGCTCCATACCGAGTGGCCGCTGCTGCCGTCCCCGTAAGTCAGTACGCTCGTACCGTTGAACTTCACGTTGTCGTTGGCGTCCCTCTTCACGCCGAAGTCCTGGCCGGTTATTTTAACCCAGGACGAAGTCGCGCCGGTGACGGGCGTCAGGTAGAAGATGGTCGGGGGGTTCTGCACGACGTAGATGCCGTTTTTCAACGTGGACGCCATACCGGAGGAGTTCCTCACCTTGACGTTCCAGTACGCGTCTTCACCCGCGCCGACCATGTTCGAGGGGAGAATGCCGGTGCTGACAATAACCTGGGTGGACATCGAGTAGTCGCTCACGGTGCAGGTGATGTCGGTGTGGCCGACCTTGGTCAGCATTACTGTAGGTCCGGGGCTCGTTGTAGTGAAGCCCTCACCCACTATTTTGAGAGTAACGGACGTGCCTTGCTCCACGCCGTTCGGCGTGACGCTGTCCACGCGGGGGTAGTACTTGACCTGCGAGTCGCCGGCCATGTCGTCCAGGGTGACCGACGACTGAACGCCGTGGTCCCTGAAGTAAACCGTCACCCGAACCAGCTCCAGCCTCAACTTGTTGGAAGCGCTGTCCGTGGGATCGTCGCTCCCCACCGTCATAGGCCCCCACCCGTCCTTCATGGCCGGTGGATCGGTGAGTTGCTCGTAGTATGGCCCGGGGGTCATGTTGACCGCCTGGTACTGAACGCGGACCTTCTGCCTCAGGTTGGGGTGGCCCGTGATGGTACCGTAGTCCTCGTCACCCTGGTAGGCGGCGTTGAAATCAATTCCCAACTGGTCGGGGTTGCCCTTCTGCGTGCCGCCCGCATCTGTGGCGATGTAATAGAAATCGTCAATATCCTGCCTTTCGGTGCCGTTGTAAGGCATATAGAACGGGAGCTTCTTGATGGACTCGAGCACCTGCCCGGCATACGCCTTGGCCTCCTCCCGCAGCTTCGAGCCGGTGATGTTCTGCGTGCCGCTGGTGAAGACGACCGTGACGCCGATAATGGCAACCATGAATATGATTATCGCGATTGCCACCTCGACTATCGTGAAGCCCGATTCGCCGTGCAACTTCAAAGACATCTCGCGCCCCCCTATGGACTCACGGTGCCCAGCGTATTAACGGTGACATCCCGCGTGCTTCCGCCGTGCCCGTCACCCACCCTGATGATTACGTCCTGCGTGGTCAACGTCGGTGTTCCGCCGCTCGAGTACTTGGCAAACGTAAGTGAGCCGACCGGAGCGAAAAGCACCGTCAGCACCCCATTGGTGGAATAGGCTCCCGGTAACAACGCCACGATGTGGCCGCCGCCGGGCATGGGCACGTTCCTGTTCTTCGACGAAGCCCCCAGAATGGGATCTATCTCGGTGATCGTGCCGGCAGGCTCCACCCTCACAAACGTGTAGGTGTTGGGGTTGGCGCTTGCGCTGCTGCTCCTGATCTTCAAGCCATAGGTCTTTTTCTCGCCCTGCGCCCTCGTCGAGCACAACCGCAGGTCTGTGACAAGCTGCACCTGCCCGGTCTTGGCCGTGTGTACGTCCCGGCTGCTCGCGAGCATCCACGACGCGATACCCACCATGATGCCGATTATCGACATGACGACCATCAACTCGGCGAGGGTAAAACCCTTCTCCCTCTGCTCCAGTTCCACTCGCGTTCGCGACCATACGCGAATCATGCGACTACCTCTTCTTCCACATGCCTTTACTGCAATCTTACAACTCGACGTATTCGAGGCATACTGTTACTCATAAAAGAATAACGGTTCGGGCCGTAATAAGTGTACGCCGGCGCGAGATTTATATCGAGGCCGCCCGGGCCGCCGAACGGCGCTTGCGTTCTCTTCCGCTCAGCGGGCCGGCCTCTCTTCAAACCCACGCTCTTGTTATCAGCAGCCGCGGTTCATCCGCTTCAACCTCTGTGATATGCTGATTCGCGCGTCCACGAGCGTTCGGGTCGAGATACCGGGGGGGAAGGTGCGGATAGATCTGTCAAGGATGAAACCGGAGGATTACGCGTGCTTTGCGGCCGGCTTCGCCCTCCTCGCAACGGTATTCCTGCCCTGGTACACATTGAACACCTACTGGTTGAGCGGGTGGGACGCGACCAGGCTCAGCATAGTGCCGATGACGGTTTCCATTGTTGCCTTACTGATAATCGTGGCGTCGGCCCTCGGGATCGATTTCGCCGAGGAGTACGGGTTCGCACTCCTGGCGCTGGGCACGGGTTGTCTCGCCGTCACCCTCGTCCGCGTTTTCGCAAGGCCGCCGGGGACGGTGGCCCAGTACGGACTCTATCTGGCGGTCGTGTTTTCGGCGATAATCCTTTTCTCCGGCGCCGCGAAGCTCTTCAGGGCGTACCTCATGCCCCCGGATCAGTCGATGTAATCTGTCAGCCTCTCGTACATCTTGCGTACGGTTACCGTTACTTCCTTCGCGTCCGCGCCGAGCTGATCTACGCCGGGCACGCACTGGATATCGAAAAACGGTCCGCACGCGCCCGACGAGCCGCCACCACTGACCGAGCCCACCACGATAGCCTCCCCGGCGTCTTTCCAGACGGTGCCATCCAACACCGCGACCGCCAGGCGGCTCGTCTTCCTGTCGGACGTGTTCTTGAACGTGAAGGCGCACGTGCCGTCAGCGCCGGTCGGCACCACCGCGCTCGAACCGCTCCCGTTGACAAGGCCCGCGTGCGAGAGGTCGGTAATCTTGAGCTTCCTGCCAGCTACGGATTCTCCAAGGCCCGAACTCAACTTGAGGTCGAAGTCCATCACCCTCCCCGGCGCCGCGAAAGCAAGCCGGCTGCTCGGGGTTACCACGAACGAGCCGTCCTCTGTTTTCACCGGACCGTCAGGCGTTCCAAGAGGGGCAACCTGGCGGCGCCCGTCAAGCTCGACCTCGATTTGCAGAGCGCCGTCCGCATCAGGTTCACTACCTTCGGGGGTGTACTCGAATATGAACCGGCCCGACGTGTCGGTCTTGCCCGAGGCCGACCGCGACCCGGATACCGTCACCCCTCCCGTCATGTCCGAAACGGTCACCCCGGCCGCCGAGGCGGGTTCCAGCACACCCTCGTCTCCCGCGGCGCTGACCATTCTCTTTTTCAAATCGGCCTTCTTCTTGTCAAGCTCTTCAATCCCGCTACCGACGAGCTGGGCCTGGGCCTCGCTCGATCCTCCCGCGAGGACGGAACCGGCGGCCTGCTGGTACCCTTCAACCTCGCTGGACAGTCGGGCGACGGCCTCCGGGTTCGTATTCTTCGCCCGGATCACATTCTCCAACTCCTCGAGCCTGCGCTCCGCGAGCCGAAGGTTCTTCCGCGCCTTCTCGGTGGGACTCCAGGTGAATGCCATGTCTATGTTCTCGTTGGCACGCTTCAAAGCGTAGAGCGCGCTGTCCGGCATGGCGCCGTTCGCGAGAATGCCAAGCCCCCAGAATGACGCGAGGGCGATGAGCAACGCGGCACCGACGGCCGCCAGCACCCGCGCGGGCCTGGACGCGCGGCCGGAAGCGACGATACGCGAGCCCATCCGGGGGGTGATTCCCATCAGCGAGTAGAAGGTGACCCTGGCACGGAATCCCAGGCGCGGTTTCATCCGAGGCAGCGACCGGATGCTCTCGACGAGCACCGTCGAATCCTCCACCTCGAATACCCTTTCGCCTTCAGACCGTCTCTTGTCTCTCATTCGCTCTTCTTCATCCGTGTCAGCTCGTCCTCACCGGGCGCCTCCCGCTCCGCCGAGAGCCTTGCCCGCAGGTTCCTGATCCCCTTGAATTGAAGGGCCCTTACCGTGGACTCCTTCTTACCGAGAATGCCCGCCGTCTCCGCCACGCTCAAGTCCTCTATGAACCTCAGGACAAGTACCTCGCTCTGGGCGACGGGCAGCCTCTCAATCTGCTCGTGGAGTTCGCCGAGCTCTTCCACCCGGATTACGGTACCCTCCACGTCGTCACCGTCACCTGTCCCAGAGAGCTCCTCGATCTCCACGACCCGGCCGATTTCCTCGACCCCGCCCTTCTTCCTCCGCAGGAAGTCCACGACCGCGTTGTGGGCGATCCTGAACAACCAGGCCTTTACCGACAGCCCACGCTCCTCGAAGGAACCGATAGCCTGCAGACCCTGGGCGAACACGTGCATCGTGATGTCCTCGGCATCGGACGCGTTTCCAACCCTCCTGCAGACGTAATCGTAAATGTCCTTATAGCAGAGCCTGAAAATGCTGCCGAAGGCATACCTGTCTCCCTCTCTCGCCCGTTTGACATGCTCTCTCAGCGCTCTTTCGGGATCTCCGCCCAAATGACTCCTATTTCCTTTAACGCAAGTGAAGGGCTTTTTGTTACTCCGCGCGCTCGCCGCTCATGAGGCCCCCGTTTCGCGGCAGCATCTGCCGCACGGTTCCTATGATAGCGGATTTACGGCACCTTTGAATGGGACCCGGGTGAGGACAGGGCAGCAGGTATCCAGAAGTGGCGGATTAAGTTCTACGGGTGGGGCTCACCCGTTGATAGCACGAGCTTCGGGGTGTTCGGCAGGAGTGCCTCGCGCCTCAGAGTAACCCTGTCGCCGCCATTTCCGGAAGTGATGGACAGCAATACCCGCGTCGCCTCGCGCGGGCTCGAACGCGCTTCTCCATTGCTCGAGCCCTCCAAGGCGCGAAACCTCGCCGAGAACGAGCTGGCATCTCCCCCGGTGAAGTCCGTCGCCATCTCCACGCGCCGGGGCGACTCACCTGGCAAACCCGAATACACGCGGGCTACCAGCGAACCGCCCTCTGACAGCACCACCACGCGCTCCAGGCCCTTGTATTCGCCAACCGAGTACGACCCCGTGGACGGATCGCCGTCAAGGTCAGCGAGGAAGTCGAGCGTGTCCTGGGCCGGTCCCCAGCTCCCGGACGACGGGGGAAAGGCCGAGCACTCGAATTGTCTGGAGGTGGCGACCAGGGACGCCAGCCGGGCCAGGACCTTGTCCGTCTTGCGCCCCTCGCTGACACTCCTGCCGAGCGGCTGCGACCTGATTACCGCGCCGCGAGTGACCCATACGGTTCCGGCGATGAAGAAGGCGAGCGTGACAAGCAGGAAAGCCATCTCGGGGTACGTGAAACCGCCTCCCCGTGACGCACCCGCTAGAGGCCGCCTCGGGCCGCCGCGCCCCGTCAGTTGGAGTACCCGCCTATCGTGTCCGTCCCCGCGCCGCGGTTGTTCCAGTACATGGCGCGCTCGACCATGATCCTCTTGCCAGAGGTCGTACAGGTCACCATTACCGCCGCCTTGCCGTTCGGTATGGCGTCGGCCATGTTGTAGGTCTTGCGCGTGTTCGCGGGAATGGTGTCCCTGACCGTCTTATTGCCCTCTCCCGTAGGCGTGAAGTAATTAATGGTGATACCGACCGCGGAACTGTTCGGGTTCTGAACAAGGGTCCAGGTCTCGTAACCGTTCTGGGTCTCGCCGTCCGGCAGGTAGAACACGCGGTAGGGCGCCGCGAGCCCTATCGAGTCGTGGCACGCTTCTCCCAGCGCGGACCCCTCTCCCCAGTACATCGCCCTCTCGGCTATGATGGGTCTCGATCCCTCGACCTTCGTGGAGAAATCAATCGGATCGAGGACATCGTTGACCCTTACGGTCTTTCGAGAGTTCGCCGGCATCGAGAACGGCGGCTGGGGCCTGGGGCCGGACTGCGTCATGTAAGTCAACGTCACGTTGACGTTACTGGAATTCGGGTTCTGCACGAGGATGTAGGTCGTGAAACCATAGTTCGTTGTACCTTCCGCCAGGTAGAAGGTGGACGCGGGCGCCGTGGCGCCGATAGACTCGTGGCCTTCCCGCCTGTTGTTCCTGTACATCGCCCTCTCGGCGATGACCGGGGTCTTGGATGTCACCCTTATGGACGCATCCTTCGCGCCGATCTCGGATTCCATGTTGAAGGAGGCCCGGGAGTTCGCCTGCACAGTCTTCGTTACCCCCTTGGGGCCCTCTCCTTCCCTCATAAAGGTGATGGTACAACTGGCCGGCTTCGAGTTCGGGTTCTGAATCAGCAGCCACGTCTCGAACCCCCACTTCGAGGAGCCCTCGGGCAGGAACCATGACAACGAGGGAGCGGTCACGGCTATCGAGGAGCTGCCCTCCTGGGACGGCGCGCCCGGCCCCGTCCAGATCATGCGCCGGTCCACGGCCAGCATCTTCCCGTCCCTGCAGACAACCTTTGTCGAGAAGTCTCTCGCGCCTATGTCGTTACGGGGATTGATGGTCGTCTGCGAGCAAGCGGGGAGCCTCAAGTCGGGCCTTCCCACGGGCCCCTCGTCAGTCATGTAGGTAACCTGCGCGGTCACGGCCTTGCTGTTGGGATTCTCTATTGTCACGAACGTCTCGTAACCCCAGTTCGAGCTTCCCTCGGCAAGGTACCAGGCCGTGGGTGTCGGGGTCGGCGCGTCGGTGACCTCGAAGTGGACGGAGTTGCTCGTACCCCCGGAATTGGTCACCAGCAACTGCCCGGTCGACGCCGAAGACGGTACCTTTGCCTTGACGGTCGTCGAGGACCAGTACGAGTACTCGGTCGCTTTGACTCCGTTGAACGTCACGTAAGAACTGCTGACCTTGCTGGCGCCGAAGTTCGCGCCGCTTATCGTGACCGTGGAGCCCCTGACCCCCCTCGGCGGGGTAACGCCCGATATCTGCGGCCTCTTGAGAGGCGCGCCCAGGAAGTAAGACATAATGCCCTTTGCCGTTGTACCCGTCTGTTTGTCGACGTGAAACGCCTGGTAATAGAGCTGACCGGACCCGTAGGGGTAGGTCACGCATATCGGGCAATCAATCAGCTTGCCCAGGTAGTTCGTGTACATGTCAGCGGCAATGTTGGTCGTCGCGGTGGCGGCCTTCCCGGTTACGATGGTGCATCCCTGTTCGTCGAACTTGATGGGAAGCGTGGTCGCCCCGAGGTACGCCTGCATCTTGGTGTCCTTGATCTTTGCCGTAACGTTCTGCTTCTCGCCCTGTTGAGGCGGGTTCGGAAGCGTGAACGCCCCGGGGAAATCCTTGTTCAATTGAACGAGGGTATCACACGAGCAAAATACCTTGCCGCCCTCGCTCACGTACCTGGCAACGGCGCTCGGCGATCCCTTTCCGCCCTCGTACCAGTCCAGGAATTCCTTGGAGCAGTTCAGGAATACCGCGTCGAACTGCTTGAGCAAACCAAAGTTGGCTACATCGTCAACCCATTTGTTTATCTCTAGCGCGTCATAGCTGTATCCGAGGCTACCCAGTATAGTCCCGAAGTCGCTGTGCTCCGGCGGGGTGACGCCGAATATCTCGTGGTTCTGCCACGGCAACTGCTGATCGATTCGCTTGTCGTCCCCTTCTTCCAGGTCAACCACCGTGGCACCATTGAGCGACGCGGTGTTGTGGTACCACCTCTCGCGCCAGAGGCTCCGCGCCGGCGAGAACTGGAACTTGTACTCCCCCGCCGGCAGACGGGAGATGAAATACTCTCCATGTGCGAGGAACTTGTCGGGGTCGCCTGACATGCACGAGGCAACCGAAACCCAGGAGCCGCCACTCTTCCTGTACGCGGTCACCCTCACCTTGTCAATGATATCGTGATACTGGTCACTGGCCGTGACCATGCCGTGTATTTGTGCCGATCGAGTGATCACCGCGTCGATACCGGTCGTATTCTCGTGCGCGACAACCGGGACGTAGTTCGCTTCTTCGATGGTTGACTTCTGCCGGTAGTAGATAGTATCCGCGTGGTCCGGGTCCTCGTTGTCGGGAACGAATTCCATTTTGTAAGAGCCTTCGGGCAGAGGCCCCAGCCTGTACTGGCCCATGGACCCCACTTCCCCACTGGTGGCGGTCGAACCCACCGACGTCCACGTCTGCAGCTCCGAGTTAAACCTGTACGCCGTGCACTGGACGTCGCCTACCGGGTTATCGGCGGTATCCGTTACCGTGCCGAGAACAAATCCTCCGGCCGGGATGTGCAGATCGACGTCTTCGGTAGTGTTCGGCGGGACGACGGACGCTACATCGGCCTGCTCCTCGGTGGGCACGTCGCCGTACCACCAGTCCAGGACGTGCACCAGGTCGCCTTCGGGGGCTTTCGCTTCGATCTTGTAAGGCCCGGGAGCCAGCCCGGTGAGCGTGTAAGTGCCGTCGGCCTCGGTTTGGAACCCCGTGGGGCTGACCCGCACTTTCTCCCCGGTGTGTACATACCATTCGATGAACCATATATCCAGTGGATAGTCCGGCAGCGGATTTCCCGACTCGGCGTCGGAAACGGTGCCGGTGATTTCCCCGCCGACAGGACAGGCTATGTTTACGGTGGTGACCCCCCCGCCGGTCACCGGCACCCTGTCGGCTTCCTGGATCCACAACTGGTCTTCGTACCAGGTAGCGTAGTGCGTATCGTCCTGGGGATCGACCCTCAACAGGTAATCCGTTTCCGGCAAGTCAAACGTATAGTAGCCGTCTATCTCCGTCGTGGTCCAGGTAACCACCTGGCGGTCCGATGCCCTGTACACGTAAATCGCGGCGCCTTGAAGCGGAAGCCCCGTGTCCTGGCCCGATATCACGCCGTTGATCTCTCCCGTAGCCTGGGCACGGGCGCCGGGCGCTGCAATGAACAGCGCCGCTGCAATGACCGCCACGCCGAGCATCAGGCCCACGAGGACCACGGCTCTCCGGTCAAGCAGTACCGACCTCATGATTCTTTCACCTCCGTAGCGCCGGAAACGACGACTGCGCGCGCTGCCTTCATTACCGGCTGACATGCAGGGCATCCCGTCTACCAGAACGTATGAGACCTTCATTCGTTACTGCCTGCTACAACTAATTCTATGCCTCTTGGCCCTTCGCGAGTAGCCGCTCTAGTATTTCCAGGGCCTCTAGATACCCCCGGGGGCCTTTGCCCATGACCGTTTTCCAGACCACCGGGCTGATGACGGATACCCGCCTGAACTCCTCGCGTGAGGATATATCCGAGAGGTGCACCTCGACCGTGGGCAGGGCGACCGCCTCCAGCGCGTCCCTGAGCGAGTAGCTGTAGTGTGTAAGCGCCCCGGGGTTGATGATGATGCCGTGGGCCTCCTTCCTCTCGGCGTGGATCCTGTCTATGAGCGCCCCCTCGTGATTGGACTGGAAGAAAACCGGCTGCACGTTGAGCCGCCGCGCCATTCCGGCTATCTCGGCGTTGATCTCGTCCAGGGTGCTCCGTCCGTAAACCGAGGGGTCACGCTCACCCAGCAGGTTCAGGTTCGGCCCGTTGATTATCAGTATACGGAACAAGCATTGACCTCCAATCTACCCGTCGCCATGCCCCTACTCGCCGCCGGTGAGCCGGTAGTAGCACCTTTCGAGCAAGGCACTGTCCACGTGTTCCTCGACGAGCGGCATGCCCTCGCGCTCGAGAAGGACCATCGTGTTCCCCCCCGTTCTCTTCTTGTCGTGCGCCATGGGCGCGGCTACGTCGCCGAAGGACGGCGCGGGATCGAAGGGACGGACGGGCAGGCCCAACGAGGAGAGCAGCTTGCGGTGCCGCCCCGCGAGCCCTTGAACGGCGACCTTCATCTCTTCGGCGACTATCGCCGCGAACACCATCCCGATGGAAACCGCTTCCCCGTGTGTATAAGCGACCCCGTAACCACCCGCTGCCTCCAGCGCGTGGCCCAGCGTGTGGCCGTAGTTCAACAGGTGCCTCACGCCGTAATCGCGCTCGTCCGACGAAACGAGCTCGGCCTTCTCCCTCGCGCAGTCCGCGACGGTCCTCGCGAGCCGCTCCGGATCGAATTCCATCGCGGCGGCGGCGTCGCGGGCGAACTCCTTACCCCAATACCGCCCGGAGAGGACGCTGTACTTCGCCACCTCGGCGAAGCCCGAGCGCAATTCCCTCCGCGAAAGCGTGTCCAAGAGTGTGACGTCACAGATTACCGCGACAGGCTGGTGTATCGTGCCCACCTGGTTCTTCGCGGCGGGCGTGTTCACCGCGGTCTTGCCGCCGATCGAGGAGTCCACCTGCGCCATCAGACTCGTTGGGACCTGGACCACGTCCACGCCCCTCTGGTACACCGAGGCGGTAAAACCCGCCAGGTCTCCGACGACGCCCCCGCCAAGGGCGATGACCGCGTCCGACCTCGCGAGGCCGAACGAGATCATCGAGTCGATGATCTCCAGCGCCCTTTCTGCGCTCTTGGACGCCTCTCCGGCGGGTACCTCGAGTACCGTCGTTTCGAGCCCGACAGCTTGAAGCCCGCCCTCAACACCCGCCGCGTAGAGCGGGCCGACTCTGCTGTCGGTGACGATTGCCGCCTTTCTCCAGCAGGGACGCTCCAGGAAGGCCTCCAGCCGGCCCAGGAGACCCCGGCCAACGTGCACGGTGTAACTCCGGGGTCCCAGTTCGACCCGGACCTTCTCGACGGAGACTGTCATCCTCCATGTTCCTTTCCGTCGAGCCTCCGCCCCGATCGCGCCCGGAAGTCCTCTTTTATCCAGGCGGCGACGTCTTCGGGCGGGCGCGTGTCGGTTCGAACGCAAACGTCGGCGGCTTCCAGATACACCGGCTCTCGTTCGCACAGCATCTTCTCGACCTCCTGTTCGCTCCTGCCCTCGAGCAGTGGCCTGGCCCTGTCAGGCGAGACCCTCCTGGCGAACTCCGGCGGCGATACGTGAAGATAGTAAACGACGCCGTCCCGCCTGGCGTCGCGCGAGTTGTTCTCATCGAGGACCGCGCCGCCACCCAGCGCGATAACGAGCCCTTTGCATCCGGTGATACGCGCGACCACTTCCCGCTCCATCCGCCTGAAGCCGGTTTCGCCCTCGCGGTCGAATATCTCCCTGACCGAGAGGCCCGCTTCACTCTCGATAACGGCGTCAGTATCAAGGAAACGTCTTCCCATTGCCCGCGCCACCAGGTTGCCCACCGTTGTCTTTCCCGCGCACATGAACCCTATGAGGACTATGTTGCTCTTGGGCAAAGGACCACTTCCAGTCACGCCGGTCGGCGCGTCGGCCCGTCAACGTCACGCCCTCTTCCACAGATCGCCCAGTTGCACCAGGTAACCATCGAGGTTGCGCTTGATCTCGATGAGCGAGTCGCCGCCGAATTTTTCCATCGCCGCTCCCGCGAGCGCGATCGCTACCACTGCTTCACCGGCAACCGAGGCCGCCGGGACAGCGCATACGTCGGCCCTTTCCTTGAACGCTTCCACTGCCTCGCGGGTGTCGAGATCGACGGTCGAGAGCCCTCTGGCGAGCGTGGGGATGGGCTTCATGGCGGCTCGAGCGACAACCGGTTCACCGTTGGTCATGCCCCCCTCGACCCCGCCGGCGCGGTTCGTGCCCCGGTACAGGCCGCTCCCCTCCGCAAAAAATATCTCGTCGTGGGATACGCTGCCCGGCATTGCCGAAACCTCGAAGCCGTCACCTATCTCGACGCCCTTGACCGCCGGTATCGACAACAGCGCGGCTCCCAGGCGCGCGTCGATCCGCATGTCCGCTTGAGCGTGCGAGCCGAGCCCGGGAACCACCCCGAACGCCACTACCTCGAATACCCCTCCCAGGGAGTCGCCGGCGGCGGCGGCCCGGTCCACCTCCGCCACCATATCCCTCGACGCTTCAGGGTCCGAGCACCTCATCGGATCATCTTCCGCGCGGTCGAAATCCGACATCTCCATGGCGGGCGCCGGCGTCGCGACCGAACCGACACGCAAAACCCTGCCACGCACGACAACGCCGAGCTCCGCGAGGAATCGCCTGGCCACGGCGCCGGCCGCCACCCTCGCCGCCGTCTCCCTGGCGCTCGCGCGCTCGAGGATGTCCCGCGCGTCCCGCGTGCCGTACTTGAGCATCCCGGCAAGGTCGCCGTGCCCCGGACGTGGGCGCGTCTGCCTGTTCTTCTCTTCACCCTGCCGGGGGCCCACCGACATGACGTCCGCCCAGCTCTCGTGGTCCCTGTTCTCGATGAGCAGCGCCACCGGGCTCCCTATTGTCGCACCGTGCCTGACGCCGGAGAGAATCCGCACCCTGTCCTGCTCTATGAGCATCCGGCCGCCGCGCCCGTGGCCGCCCTGCCTTCTCCTCAAGTCGGCGTCGATTTGATCTGGAGTGACCGGTATCCCCGCGGGGATACCGTCCAGGATCGCAACCAGCGCGGGCCCGTGGGATTCTCCGGCGGTCAGCAGCCTCATCCCGGGCCTCCCGCCTCGATCCGGCGCGATCTTTCGTCCCGCGGCGGCCTGTTGTGGATTCTGTCGAATAATACGATCGACGCGATCGTGCTTCGTGGAATTCGCGTTCCGTGGGAAGCCATGGTTATCGGACGTACGACCGGCACCGCGGCCACGGCTAGAGATAGATGGACTGGCCGGTGAAGACGCTGAACCGCTCGTCGCCGTACAGGATCGTGGCGCTGGAATCGTCCTCTATGCTCAATACCTTGTAATACTCGCCGAAGGTCTGCCCGGCGGACACGTTGTCGAAGACCTGGTCCCCCACCCTGATCTTGGCGACCTTGGCGCCGTCCACCTTCGATATGCCGTCGAGCGTGACAGCCCTCGAGAGAATCTCCTCAGGCGGGTTCGCCCCGCCGCGAAGCTGCTCGGGGACACGCACCACCCTGGTGTCCACGCCGACACCCGTTCCCGTCGGTACCGGGGCGCTGCCTGCCGCGTCCATGTTTACCAGGGGCTCGAACGGGTTCCTGCGCCTGTAAATGGAGATCGGGGGGACCTGCACCTCTTCGATTGTCACCTTAGAGGCCGCCGGCGTCGTGGCCTGCGTCGAGGGGCTGGAAGTGGCCGTGGACTCCTGCGCGGTGATACGCTCGGACTTCCTGCCGTTCGACCCGGTAGCGATCAGGATGCCCGCTATCAGCAGGATGCAAAGACCCACCCCGCCAACGGCCCATGCCAACTTCACCGAACCGGCGTTGTCCTCTTTCTGGGACCTCGGTTTCATTTTTTTTATCTTCTGTGCCATGCCGACCCCTTCCTCCAGATCGAGGCCTGCTCGCTATGGGACTACCGTCAGGGCGTCGATGTCGGCGAACTCGTCGGCGTCGTCCCGGGAGTCGTAGAAGGCGTAGAAGGCGTAGAAGCCGTCCCCGCGGGTGACGCGAACGTAAACGTCCTAGCCCCTATCTCGCACTGCACCAGGCCGAAATTGCCGCTGTAGGGCAGTTCCAGTATGGCCGTCGTCGGCGTCATGTTCACCGAATCGATTATGACGGCCCGTTCCATCCGTTCCATCCTGTAAATCAGGTCCACCACCTGGTCGTAGAAACCCGCCACGCGCATGCTGAACTTGTACGAATTCGTCGCGCCGCCGCCGCTGGCGGCCGAAATGTCCTCCGGCATGAAGGAGAGCCACGGCAGACCGGCCCCCGTCTTGACGTCAGCGGCGGTCTGTATGTTTCGTATCAGCGAAGGCAGCTCCGGGAGCTGCGGGATCTTGGCCTGAAGCGACGAGAGCTTCGCCTCGTACTCCGCGCTGCGCTTCTTGATATCCATGAGCTGCGCGTTCGTATTCTTCTCCTCGATGATCTTGGCATCGACGGCCTCGATCTCCTTCTGCTTCGAGCTGACAGACTTCTTCTTGGGGTTCACCAGCAGCATGAACCCTGCAATGCCGACTACTATGGCTATGACAAGTGCAATCAACAGCACGACGGCCGGTCTTCGCATCATTCTGGCGTGCTCTCCTCCTCGCTGGCAGGTGTCGTCGCTGGCGTCGTCGCAGCCGGCGGGGCAACCTGCCTGGCGCCTTTGATCGCCGCGGTCTCGGGGTTCAAGGTGGCGGTCGAGCTGAACTGTATGACTCTCACGCCGGTGAACGTGGTCGTGTCGAGGTCCCTGTACGGCAGCAGGGGATTGAGCTCGTCGGTCGTGCGCGTGAAAGGCCAGTTGAGCATGACGTCTTGCTCGGACCCCTGTCTCGTCGGCTCCATGCTGCTGAGCCACACCCGCTCGAATTCCGTAATCTGCGCCATGCGCTCGAGCCAGTTGGCGATCGGCTTGTAATCCGGGAAATACGGATAGAAGCGCGTGATATTGTCCCTGTTCGGGCATTGGAGCGCGTACCCGGAGAACTCAACGGAGCCGCCAGAAGCCGATCCCTCGCCTGACGTGCCGTTCAGCAAGCTCAACCAGATATCGGTCGGACAATTGATCGCCACGTTGTTGAGTATGCGGGCCCAGTAAACCCTTCCCTGCAGAACTCCGACGACTGACGATTCAAGCTGCGATATCTGGTTCTGCCGGTTCTTGTAAGTCTC